>NZ_JBHXLV010000033.1:0-42966 GCF_042721685.1 Streptomyces sp. NPDC058459
GGCGTGTAGTGAATTCCCATTCCATCAGTGGGAATTCACTACACGCCGCTTTGCGGCGTCTACCGCTCGCAGTTCGTCACCGGGACCAGCAACGGTGGACTTACCGCCTATCCAGGTGGTGACCGGTGGCGCTGGGAGAGCCGGATCTTCAACGGGACGTACGACGAAGCACCTGCTCATGAGCGGCCGGTCTACGGGGCGTTGAACTACCGCCGCAAGCCAGGCGGCGGGGCGCCGCGGTTCGGTTCCGCCCATTTCCGGCTGACGGCTGACGTGCTGGTACGGACCACGTTCTGCTACCCGGACAGCTCCGCTGACCCCACGGACTTCGGTGTCGCGGACCGCATGGGCCTCATCGAGCTTGCCCTCGCCGATCGCCAGGACGATCTTGACGACCACATCGAGGCGCAGGTGCACGGGCCGGTGCGGCCGGGCAGCCATGTGGAGGCGCTGGTCCTGGACCCCTGCTACCGAGGCACGCCCGTCGAGGCCACGGCCCTGCGCCTTGGCTGCCCCGTGGAATGGCACCCCGGGTTCCGTCTCAGCGTCGAGGAACTTCGCCGTCATCCCGGCTACCGCGGCCAGGAGTACGTCGAACTGGGCGCGCAGATCGCGGTCGACGGCGTACTCGATCCCCGCATCGTCGGAGATGCCGCACGCGCCGGCCACCATGACCCTCAGGCGGTCAAGAAGGTGTGGCACTACCTCGCGCGTTTCGGGGCGCTCCGGAAGGACGCCGGCGCATACCCGGCCAGGGCGGCGGCGCCGTCGTCAACCGCTTCTCCCTCGCCGGAATCTCTGGTCGCCCCTCGGACAAGGCGCGGCCCAGGAGTGGTTTGCCTCCGCCGTGACCGGTGGTACCGATGAGCCACTGCTGACGGAAGGCCGCACTGTCTCCGGGACCCGGGTGCGGAGAGGGAGGAACGATGACATCTGCTGCGGACGAGGCGCGCGATGTGGTGCTGGTGGTCGGAGCCACGGGGCAGCAGGGAGGAGCGGTGGCACGGCATCTGCTGGCGGCGGGTTGGCCGGTGCGGGCGCTGACCCGCGACCCCGGCAAGCCGGGTGCCCGTGCCCTTGCGGAACAAGGCGCGCAGGTGGTGGCCGGGGACCTGGCGGATCGGGAGTCACTGCGTCGGGCCTTGGCGGACACGGGCGCGGTGTTCTGCGTGACGCAGTTCTTCGAGGCGGGCTACGACGGAGAAGTGGCGCAGGGGAAGCTCATGGTCGACCTTGCGGCAGAGGCCGGGATCGGACACTTCGTGTTCAGCTCCGTGGGCAGCGCCGATAAGGACACCGGCATTCCGCACTTTGACAGCAAATACGAGATCGAACGGTATCTCGCGCGGAGCACGGTCCCCTTCACGGTGCTGCGGCCGGTGTTCTTGATGGAGAACTGGGAGGGCTCCCGGCAGCAAATCACTGACGGCTCTCTGGTAACGCCCCTGTCGCCGGAGCGCCCCGTACAGCAGGTCAGTGTCGAGGACATCGGTGCCTTCACTCTGCTGGCCCTGAATGACCCTGATCAGTGGAAGGACCGATCAGTGGATCTGGCCGGGGACGAGCTGTCAATGGCACAGACCGCCGAGACGTTCACTCGTGTCCTGCGGCGACCGGTCGCGGTTCAGCACATCTCCTGGGACGACTTCCGCGAGCGACAGGGTGAGGAGATGTACGTGATGAACCGATGGTTCGAGACCACCGGCTACGAGGCAGACCTGGGCCGGTTGCGTGAATCGCTTCCCGGGCTTCTGTCGCTGGAAGACTATCTTCGGCTGCGTCGCTGGCAGGCATGAGGGAGGGGAGCCAGGGGTCCGGCCGTGCTGCGGTCACCCGGTGTCCGTGGTCCAGCAGCGGTGGAATGACCCTCGGCCACACCCAGCCGTCGAACCATGCTCCGTGCACGAGGACCAGGTGAGTCATTCGGTCTCGCTACTTCGGGCGGGTCGACAGCCTGCGGTCGCTCACGCGGCGGCGCCCCGGCGGAAGCGTTGCCAGCCGACAGCCGGCCTCTCGCCCGGCAACCCATTCAACGACGTCGTGGAAACCGACCTGCCAGGGCGTTCCGGAGCGCTGCTGACGACGTTTTCCGCCACCGGTCCTGCCACTTTCCACGCTGGCGACGAGCATGGGTACACGGACTACCTGTCCCTTGACGGGCCATCGAGCGCCGTGCGCGGGCCGTGCGGTGCTAAGACCTGACGGCTAAGACCTGACGGCTTACCGGCCGTGCGGGCCGGAACGTCGCCGCACGGGCCCTGGCCGAACCGAGGAGCGGGCGTGAGGACGTTCGCTCCACGCTTCCTTCAACCTCGGACGGAGTGCAACAACCATGGGAAAACTCACTGGCAAGGTCGCCCTCGTCACCGGAGCCGGGCGTGGCATCGGCAAGGCCGTGGCCGAACGCCTGGCAGCGGACGGAGCGGCGGTCGCGATCAACTACCGCAGTAGCGCCGCGGACGCCGAACAGCTGGTCGCGGAACTCAGGGAGAACGGCACCGACGCGATAGCGGTCCAGGCCGACGTGTCCGACCCGGAGCAGAGCGGACGCCTCGTCGACGCGGTCATCGAGCACTACGGCAAGCTCGACATCCTGGTGAGCAACGCCGGGATCGAGCACTTCGGCCGCCTAGACGAGATCACACCAGAGGACTTCGACCGGGTCTTCTCCGTCAACACCCGCGGCCAGCTCTTCGCCGTACAGCACGCGGCCCGGCACCTGCCCGAGGGGGGACGGATCGTACTGACCTCATCGGTCAGCGCCAGCCGGGCGATCTTCTACCACACCCTGTACGCCGCCAGTAAGGGAGCCGTGAACAGCATGGTTCTCAACCTTTCGCCGGAGCTCGGTGCGCGCGGCATCACGATCAACGCCGTCGCTCCCGGCGGAACGGTCACCGACATGGCCAACACCCACGCCCTCAGCTACAAGCACCCGTTGCTCGACGTCCCGCTGGACGCCTGGTTGAAGACGCACGGCGCCCTGGGCCGTCTCGCCCGTCCGGAGGAGATCGCGGCCGTCACCGCCTTCCTCGTCTCCGACGACGCCTCGTACATCACCGGCCGCACCATCGAGGCGGACGGCGGCTTCTTCTGACCCACCGCACCGGTCTCTTCGTCTGACCTGGGCAGGCGCGGGCGTCGTCCATGTATCTGCTGGTGGAAGGGGCGACACGCGGCGGCAGTGAGCGGGGCCGATGAGGCGCCCCGCCGGGCGGTCCCTCCCGGCGAGGCGCCTCTGCCTGCGACCGCGCCGGCGATGCGCTCGGCGTTCTGTGGGGCCGGCAGCGGCGGACGTCGGCTGTTCAGACCCCCTGACAGGGCCTCTCCCGTTTCCGATCCACAGGCAGCGGCCGGTGGACTTGTCAGGGGGTGCTGCCGTTGACCGCTGAAGGGTTCAGTGACGTCAACAGCTTCATCAGCAGCGAGTGCGCGCGTTCCTGCTCCTCAGGCGTCAGTACCCGCAGGGCTTCCGCGTGGGCGGTGTCGACCGCTTCGCCCGCCTCGCGCGCGAGGCGCCGGCCCGCCTCCGTGGCGTGCAGTCGGTGAGTGCGTCGATCACCCGGAGTGCTCCGACGCTCGATGAGTCCCCGTTCGACCAGCCCGTTGACCGCGGTTCCCATGGACTGCGGCGTGATCGCCGCTCGGCGTGCCGCGGTGGCGCTGGTGACTCCTGGATCAAGGGTGACCTGCGTTAGAGCGCTGTTCTGGGCGAGTGTCAACCGGAACGGGCGCAGGGTGCGCTCGATCCGCGACGCCATGATCTGGCCGATCTGCCAGGCGACGTAGCCGGTGCGCCGGTCGAAGGGGTTCACGTGGCAAGCCTCGTTTGTCAGTCAACTGATTATGCTGTACAGATATTATCAGTTAACTTCCAATCGGAGAGCCTTTTCCATGTCCCAGCGAGTCGGCACCCGCCCACCACACAAACACGCCCTGGACGTGGCCCATAGGCCTCCTCGTCCAGGCGTTCCACGCGCCGTTCTGCTGCCCGTGGCGGTCGTTCTGCTGATCGGCACTGTGTTCGTCAGTGTCTATCTCGCCGCCTTCCACGCGCCGCGCCCTCATGAGCTGCGCGTGGGCACGACGGAGGTCGGCACGCACCAGGCGCACATGCGTGAGGGCCTGGCCCGCGCGATCCCGGGCGGCTTCACGCTGGAGACCTACCCCGACGAGTCGGCCGCCCGGCGAGCGGTCCAGGACCGGTCCGTGTACGCCGCCTACCTCGGCCGGGGCCGCCTGCTCTACGGCAGCGCCAACGGAGCCTCCGTCACCGCGACGGTGACCACCGCCTTCGGCTCCGTGGCACACGCGGAGCACCATGATCTCTCCGTGCAGGACGTGGCCCCGGCCGCGGCGGGAGACACACGGGGACTGTCGGTGTTCTACGCGGCTTTCGGTCTGGTCCTGGCCGGCTACCTCTTCGGGATGACGACGTACCAAGTGGCGCCCCAGCTGCAGTACCGCTGGCGTATGGCCAGCCTTGCACTGTTCGGTGCCGTGGGCGGCGTTCTGGTCACGACCATCGCGGGAAGCACCGGCTTCGGCGCGCTGCCCGGCCCCTTCCTCCCGCTCGCCCTCGTCGCCGCGCTGACGGGCGCAGCGGTGGGTGGCACGACCATGGTGCTCCTGCGCCTCTTCGGCTCCGCCGGAGTCAGTCTCGCCTCGATCCTCCTACTGATCCTCGGCAACAGCAGCAGCGGCGGGATCATGCCCGCGGCCTACCTGCCGGGCTGGCTGCGCCCGTTGTCCGAGATCCTGCCTGTCGGTATAGGCGTCCGCGCGATGCAAGGTCTGTCCAGGTTCCAGCACGACGGCCTGACCCGCGCCCTGGTCATCCTCCCGGTGTGGGTCCTGGGCGCCGCTCTGGTGCTCTACCTGAAGGACGTGTTCCGGCGAGCGACTCCGACCGTCGTGGCGGAGCAGGCCGAGCCGCAGCCCGCCGCCACCTGATGCTGAGGGCTTGCCCGTCCGGAGCGATCCGGGGTCCTTGTCGGCACGCGACCTTCCTGGCGGCCTGTGGGGCGGCTGGTCGACCGGGACGACTGCGATGATGCCGCCGAAGTGACTCTCCAGGTCGGGCCCGAGAACGCCAACGTCCGGCACGAGCGGGAGTACGTAATGCCAGGGCGGCTGAAACACCTGACTCCGTGCACCAGCCGCCCCGCGTGCCTGCGATCTGCTTCTTCCTGCTTCACCGCCCGCTCCGCCCGGCGCTTGCCCTCACCCTGCCCGGCGCCCCGCGCACCGGACTCCGCACAGCACCGATCCGCCTGCGGACCGTACTGGCTGACGGATGATCACGCCTGCCTGCCGCCCGTAAGAGATCTCCCTACTGCACGAGCAGGGTGCACCAGATCTCGTTGCCGTCGCCGATACCGCAGTCGGCGATCTCTCCGCTGCGGATCTTCGTCCACACGCCCTTCTGGCGCCAGTGCCAGGTGCCGACGCGGGAGAAGCGCTCGTGGTAGCCGTAGGACGCGAAGGTGAAGGCGTCGACGTCCACGCCCGTGCCGTTACCGCCCTTCGTTCCGTTACCGATCGTCTTCTGGTCGCATCTGGCGTGCTTGAAGCTTTCCGAGGTGCCGCCGTCCCAGTTCCAGACGTCGCAGTAGCCGCCGCCGGCACCGAGGTTCAGCGTGTAGCTCATGGTGCGGCCGCTGCGGTTCTTCGCCGCGCCGCACAGGTAGTCTCCGGGGCCGCCGCACACGTCCGCGGAGGCGGTCGGCGCGCCCGCGACCAGCGCTCCCGATGCCAGGGCCAGGACGGCGGCCGCGCTTGCCGCCCTACGGCTCAGATGCCTTCGACTCATGCTTGTTCTCCTTCGATCTCACCGCATGGCGCATCCCGGTCGGTCTGTCCGGGTGCGCGCGAGAAGCGCGAGGTCCGCCTGCCACTTCGCGGCCCGTCGCGGACATGGCGTCGTCACAAGCCCCGTGCTCCTCCCTGGAGAATCGAGAATAGGCCAACTTCTCTCTTTGGCAACCGAGTTGATGGCTACTTCATGCGGACTGGCGCGGTCCCCGGGCCGGGGGCGTGCAGGACTTCCACGCCTTGGTTCCGCTGCTCCTACGGGATGAGTCCCGCCGCGTGCGAGACCCGAGAGGTCCAGGAGAGACGGCCTTTTGCCCCGCCGACTCGGAGGACGCGGCAGGTCGAGCGCTCAGTCGAGACAGAACTCGTTGCCCTCCATGTCCTGCATCACGATGCATGACTCGTTCTCGCCGTCCGCAAGCATCGTGCGCACATGTACCGCGCCGAGCGCGACCAGCCGTGCGCATTCGGCTTCGAGCGTGGTCAGGCGCTCCTCGCCGACGAGCCCGATACCGGCCCGCACGTCGAGATGCAGCCGGTTCTTGACGACCTTCCCTTCAGGGACGCGCTGGAAGAGCAGGCGCGGGCCCACACCCGAGGGATCACTGCACGCGAAGTAGACCACCTGATCCTCGGGCGGAAGCGAGCGATGGTAGTCATCCCAGGTGGCGAACCCCGTCGGGATCGGAGGTACGACATACCCCAGCACCTCGCACCAGAAGCCGGCGAGACGCGCGGGGTCCGCGCAGTCGAAGGTCACCTGGAACTGCTTGATCTTTGACATCGGCGCACGATAGCAAGGGCCCCGCTCATCTCCCGGACGGGTGGGGCCACCCGCCGTCGGGAGGACTGCCCCTGCCATCCGCGTACGGGGGCCCGGCACCCCACCCCGGCCAACGACTCTCGTGTCATTCGCGTGAGCCGAGCACCCGCGCCGCCGCCTGAGTGGCCTGCTGCTCCCTCTACCGCCTGGTGGGAGGGGGGACAGCGTTCTCGGGCGGTCGTGGGAGGAGTTCGTCGCGTGCCAGCGCCACGGCGGTGCGTGCGGCGACCGCCAGGTAGGAAAGAGAGATGACGATCAGAAGTGCGTACACGTAGGCCTGGTGGCCGGGGGGCCGCTGCTGGTCGATCCAGTGCAGCGTCGCGTTGACGACGGCTGCCCAGGAGAAGGTGAAGGCCCAGAAGCCCGGCATGAAGGGGAGTCGGGCGAACAGGGGGATCAGTCTGATCTGCGCGGCGACCATCAGCGCGCCGTATCCGGCGAGTCCCGCCGCCACCCCGTCGATGCGGGGGCCGTGGAGGGCGAAGTAGGCGACACTCGCCACCGCGGCGGGTGCCACCTCGATGGCCAGGGTGGGCACCAGAGGAGTGGGCAGGGGCGGTCCGAAGAACAGCCGGCCCAGGATCATTGAGCCCAGGATCACCCAGCAGACTAGGCCGAGGCCGAACATGACCCACGCGAGCCGATGCTGCCCGACGGCTCCCGCACTCCCCGCGGCCACGAAGCCGCCCGCCACGGTGGGGAGGAAGTAACCGGGGTGGAGGTTGTCCACAGCGAGGGGGCCGTAGATCCACTGGCCGGTGAACCACGCGCCCAGGACGAACGTCAGCGCGAGAAACACGTCTACGAGGACGGTGGCGGGCGGGCGCGCGTAAGGGGTGAGGGCTTCCGCGGCGAGCAGCATGGGGGTGACGGCGAAGAGCGCGGCGAAGGGTGAGAGGACCGGGTCGGTCAGATCCGTGCGCAGGGCCCGGGGCGCGCCGCATACGTAGCGGACGTAGCAGACGCTGACCACCACCCAGGCGACGGCGCTCAGGCCGGCGAGCACCTCGCCGACCACGACGCTCGCGTACTGTTCGTCCGCCGCCGTCAGCCACACGCCCGCGAGGCCGGCGAGGCCGAAGGGTATGCCGTAGAGGTTCAGCGGGATACGTCGAGCGGACATCGCTCCTCCACGCGCGGCTCACCGGGTGGGCGCCGGGGCCCGGGACGCGCGGCGTGCGGTGGGCCCCCGCCTTGCGTCAAGTCTGTGAGTGCCGAGCCGTCCGTGCCACTCGTCGGCGTCCGTGGTCCCGAGGGCGCTGACATGCACCCCCATGGATGCGTGCGTAACGTGGCAGGGGTGGGGCCGGTGCTCTGTCCGGGGGGACATCCGGACCGAGCGGGCCGGTCATGTCGGCGCCGCGACGGGCCCTGGGGGCAGGTCACGCAGCCGATCACCCGGAGGTTTCGCCATGGGCACGGTGACAACACCCGACGGCATCGAGATCTTCCGCATCGGCCAGTTGTCGAGCGGGCACGAGATGGACACCTACGCCGCCGACGTCATCCATTACCTGGCGCGGGCGAAGCCACACCGTGTGTCCAAGGCCGTCATCTCCGACGCCGCACCCCCGGTCATGGTCAAGAAGGACAACAATCCGTTTACGGGTTTTCGATGCTGGGAGCCTTTGTCATGGAACGTAGGACGAAGAACTCGGGGAAGGTCGCGATAGCTTCGATGCTGGCGGCGTGCACACTGGGCGCGTCACCCATGCTCGCATCGGGCAGCACACATTCATCCAGCGCCCATGAAACCACGTCGCCGCGTTCGCTCCAGTCGGGCAGTACTCCGTCGCCCAGCGAACCGCACAAGCAGAGGAATCCCTACACTGCGATCAATACCGCCGCTGCCCGCGATCCCATCACCGTGACGCCGCTCCGGGGCGGCGTGTATCTGCTCCAGGGATCGGGCGGCAATATCGGTGTGCTGCCGGGCAAGGGCGGCGCTCTCATGGTGGACGCCGGTGTGACCGTGTCTCGCCACAAGCTGGAAGACACCCTGAAAAAGCTCAGGGCTTCCCGCGTCAGGTACCTCGTGGACACCCACTGGCATTTCGACCACACAGGCGGAAACGGCTGGGTCCACGAGCACGGAGCGGAAATCATCTCCACCCCGAACACGCTGGACAATCTCAGCAAGACCATCCGGGTGAACGAATGGTCGCACACATTCACCCCACTCCCAGCCGCCGCTCGTCCCACGGTGACCGTCTCCTCGGAAAAGACGCTCACCGTAAACGGCCAGTCGGTGCGACTACGCACTTACAGCCCCGGCCACACCGACGGCGACCTGTCCGCTGATTTCACCAGGGCGAACGTGCTGTTCACCGGTGACACTTTCTGGAACAATCTCTACCCGTTCATCGACTACGAGGTCGGCGGCAGCATTGACGGAATGATCCGGGACGCAAACCAGAACATCGCCATGGTGGGCGGCGGCACGATTGTCGTTCCTGGGCACGGGCCGGTCGGACGGCGTGCCGACCTGGTGGAGTTCCGTGACATGCTCGTCGGCATTCGCGCCCGTGTCGCCGACCTGAAGCACAAGGGCCTCACGGTTGACCAGGTCATCGCGGCCAAGCCCACCAAGTCCTTCGACGCCAAATGGGGACAAGGACTCATCGGACCGGACCTCTTCACCAAGCTCGTCTATCGCGGCGTATGAGGCAGGTCGGGGAAGCCGCACCGTAGCAGCCACCAGGCGTGCGATGGAGTGCGGCTATCCGCTGCGTAGGCCAGTCCGAGCGAGACTGGTGGAGGTCTCTTGAGATGGGCCCGCCGCGGATGCGTTCAGCGCACTCGCCCTCGTGGGTGGCTAGCGCCTTGGACATGTGGTTCGTGTGCACCGTCCTGTACGGACTTCGAGACCTCAATCCGATACGGCGCCCCATGCTGGGCGTGGGCTTCAGGTCACCCTCGGCTGCCACCTTCCCTGTTCGCTTCGGCGCTTCATCGTGGCGGTGTCGGGCCCCTTGGATGCCGTACCAGATGTTCGGCCGCGCCTTTGCCGGGATGCGAGCACGTTTCTTCCCCGGGGCCGCCGGGAGGTCGTTCTGCTGGCCGGCTACGGGTCGGTCTCGATCTGCTCTTTCGGCCTCCCGAACCCACCGGGGACTCCGAGGTCAGCGCGAGCACGCCGATCGGCGAGGCGTGCTGGACGTGCGTGCCGCCGCACAGTTCGCGCGACCAGGCGCCGCCGATCTCGACTACGCGCACCATGTCGCCGTACGTCTCGTCGAACAGGGCCAGCGCGCCGAATTCCTCCGCTTCCGGCAGAGTCATCCAGCGTACGTCGACGGGGAGGCCCCGGCGCAGGGCCGCGTGCAGGACCTGGGTGCCGGAGTGCGTCTGACGGGCGCCGAGTTGCCACCGGCGCATCGCTCTGCTGGTAGGTCGCACGTCTGGTCGGGTGCCGGCCGCATCCGGTGCAGGCTCCCTTCCATGCACGCTGCGGAACGGCAGCCCCACGCAGTGCGAGTCCTCCTCGACCACTCCACCTGCCAATGCCTTCGTTCCCGTGCCGGGCTGTTGGATCGGTGCCTTTTTGACGACCGTTGCCCGCGAGGCAGGGCACACCACGGAACGGCGTAGTGGTGACGAAACGGCTCCGCCGGCCAGTTCGACGAAGGTGGAGAGCCGCTGCGACTTGCTTTACCCGCCGTGTTCCGCGACCACCCGTACGGTCTTCAGGCCGGGGGCGGCCGCGTCCGGCAGGTTCATGCCCGCCCGGACGCCGGTGACGAGGTAGCGGAGTACGGGCTCGGTGAGCCGTTCACCCGGCAGGACGGACGGGATGCCCGGCGGGTACGGCGTGATCATCTCGGCGGCGATGCGCCCCGCCGCCTGCTCCACCGGTACGTCGGTGTGGTCGTCGAAGTAGGCGTCGCGCGGCAACGCGGGCTGGTCCATGCGGAGTTCGTCCGGGACGGGCACGTCGATCCCGGGTGCGTCGTGCAGGCCGTCGGCGTGCCGCACCACATCCTTCAGTGCCGTCAGCAGCCGGTCCGCGGCAGGGCTCCGATCGAGGCCGGCTGGTCGACCATGACCAGCACCGTCCTGTGCACGTGTCGACCGGTCCGGTGGAGGGCGTGACCGGTCCTGAACGTGCGTACCCCGGATATCGTCCGCGCGTCCCATGTACCGTCAAGCCACCCGCCGATCCTCGCGGTCATCCCCGCAGGCACGAGCTGCGTGCCACCGGTCCGGAGTTGGCTTTTGTCGATGTCGCCATCGGAACAGGAGCATGTTTATGCGTCTCTACGCCCAAAGCCCAGCGCGCCGGGGTCGTCAGCTGATCGCGGATCTGATCGCTCTGCTCCTGATCGCGAGCACGGTGAAGTTCGCCCTGGTCGTCCGTGATGCGATCCTGACGTTGGCCGAGCCCGGCCGGAAAGCCGAGAGCGCGGGCGACAGCCTTGCCTCCAGTCTCTTCGATGCGGGCAACGCGGCCTCGAAGGTCCCGTTCGTCGGTGACTCGTTGAAGAAGCCGCTCAAGTCCGCGGCCGAGGCCGGCACGAGTCTCTCCGCGGCCGGACAGTCGTTGCAGGACACCGTGGGCCATGTCGCCACGCTCACGACGATCGCCCTGATCGTCCTTCCGACCGCCCTGATCCTGGTGTTGTGGCTCGTTCCACGGCTGCGGTGGATCCGGCGGAGCGCCACCACTCGTCGCCTTTTCGATGCTCCCGGTGGCGCCGACCTCCTCGCGCTGCGTGCGCTCACCGGGCCGCAGCGGCCGCTGGTCGCGCTTGCCACGCCGCTGGGCGGCCTGGCCGACGCCTGGCGTCGCGGGGACCCTGACGTCATCGCCGACCTGTCGACGCTGACGTTGCGACGCGCGGGTCTTCGACCCTGACCGGGGGCGGTGAGCAAGAGGCGGAACCGGTCGCACCTGTGCACCTGGTCCCTGGAACATCATCCAGGACGCCGTCGGGACTCGGTCGGCGTCACCGGCCAGAACGTCTCCTGCGTGGCCGCCAGGCACGCTCCTACCTCGCCGACGTCGCCCACGCTCTGCGCGCCCGCGGCTGGGCCCCCCCGACGCCCTCGGCGTACTTCACCGCCTGCCACGCGAAAGGCAGCACAGCGGAGAGCTACACCCTCTGTCCGGGGTCCGGGGGGCGCGTTGCTCCTGGACCAGATTCGCTGTCCAGCAGACGAGGGAGTCGTGGAATCCACCGAGACCACCCAGTTGAGGTCCTCATCGGTGTCGGCTACGGCCATCAGCGCGGTGAAAACCCCCTCGCGGGTGCCGTCGACCGCCCACATCCCCAGCCGGTTGCAGACACCCCGCCAGTGCCGTACCTCTCAGGCAGACGCACCCGCTGAGTGCCGGTCCGGAACGTGAAGGAGATCGCGTTGATCACCTCCCGGTCATCACACCAGCGACCACCCCACTGCGGCGTCCGGTTCGGGAGCAACGACGCGATCCGCGCTCACTGCACATCATTCAACGGCACACCCGCACCAACGACCAACTGATCCACACGAGACTGCCGAGGTGTCGAGCGCGGTCGTCGGTTCCCCGCGCGCAGCCACCTCCGGTGAGCAGGCGGTGGACCAGCTGACCGTCGTGTGGCTGCGACGCCGGGGACCGGCTACTTGAGTTCCGCGACAGCGGCCGAGGCGAGCGTGCGCGCGGCCTTGGACCGGTCGGTCTTCTTCGCCTTGGAGTCGCTCAGGGTTTTGGCCGCCTGTGTGAGGGTCTTCTTGCTCGGCTTCTTCGCGGGCGTCTGGGAGAGCGCGCTGGCCGCGGCCTTCTTCTCCGTCTTGCTCGCGCTCCTCGCGGCGACGGTCTTCCCGGCCCCGGTGGCGGCCTTGCTCTTGGTCTTGCCCGATGTGCCCTTCTTGCCGGGTGCCTGTGACAGGGCACTGGCCGCGGCAGCCTTGGACGATCCGGACTTGCCCTTCTTCGTGGCCTTGGCGGCGGCCGAGGCGGCCTTGGGCTTCGTGCTCTTCTGCGTTGCCATGTGCGTCTCCACTCTCCTGTCGCCACCAGTTGTGCGACCTTGGTGCTCCGCCTACCCCAACCACCGCTGAATGCACGGGGTATGGGCATTGACTGATCACTTCCTTGCCGCAGCCCTGGTGCGATCTCTCGGGTTGGTGTCGGTGGTGGTGAGAGTCGGTCCAGCGGGCCCAGGGGGTGGTGTTGCGCGGCTGGTCAGTGGGTGTTTGCGGGTGGCCGGCCCGCTGTCATGAGATGAGAGGTTGAAGGGTGGGATCGCTGTCGTAGGGCTTTATCGCACAGCGGCCGATGGTGTCTCAGCTTCGTGAATGCTTATGCGGTGAGGTGGGCCCGGTGGATGTGATCGTGGGGTGGACCGAGAGGTAAGGGCCGGTCGTGGGCCTGTGCTACCCAGGGGGTTGGTGGTGCGTCGTCTGCTAGAGCGGCAGCGGACGGGGGAGCCGGCCATGCGGCATGTGTGTGCGGCCGCTGAGACGGTGGGTGTCTCGGAGCGTACGGTCTGGCGCTGGCTGGAGCAGGCCAAGACGACCGGGCAGCAGGAGGCGCCGGTCCCGCAGGGATACGCGGTGTCGGACGAGGTGTAGGCGCTGCTGGGCGACGTGGGAGGGAATGTCGCTGAGCTGAGGCGTCGGCTGGCCGCTGTCAGTAACGGGGCCTCGGTTCCGTCGGCGTCGACCTCGCACCGGGTGATCCGCAAGGACCGCCGGGCGGGCCTGGCTTTGATGGTCGGTCGGGGGCCTGTGGTGGCCGGGCCGCGCAGGCCCGATCCGCTCAGCGAGCTGAGCCTGAACGTCGTGGCCGGCCACGGTACAGGCGGGCAGGCTTTTCTGCGTGAGCAGAAGCATCCGGCGCAGGTCCCGGCCCTGGTGCCGGGTGCGCAGGTGGTGCACACATCCGCTGTGCGGTCAGTGCTGCGGACGGTCGCGCACGCGGCTGCGGTCGGGGCGGTGGTGTGTCTGTACGGCGACGCCGGCTTCGGCATGACCCTCGCCGTCAACACCTGCCTGCACGCACTCGAACCCGGCGAGGACGTCCGCCGAGTCGCCTTCCGGGCCCGGCCCACCGCCCGCGCGGTGCGCTACGAACTGTTCACCGCGCTCGACCTGGCCGGCGAACCACCGCGCCACCCCAGCGAGTTCGACCTTCGCCGGCCCGGCCCAGGTGGGCCGGGCCGGATGTCTTCCCATCTGCCTGTATCAGCCCTGGCGGGCCTTGAGACGTGGGTTCTTCTTGTTCACGACGAAGACCACGCCACGCCTGCGCACCACCTGGGCGCCGGGCTTGGACTTCAGTGAGCGAAGCGAATTGCGTACCTTCATGGTGGCTCTCTTCCTATCGAACGCGACGTTCTGGGGTGACTCAGGTCCGGCTCGTCGCGGTCCGGTTGTAGCGGCGCTCGAAGCGCTCCACGCGGCCAGCGGTGTCCAGGACTCGTGAGGTCCCGGTGTGGAATGGGTGACTCGCCGACGAGATCTCTACGTCGATGACGGGGTAGACGGCGCCGTCCTCCCACGCGATGGTTTTCGTCGACTCGGCCGTTGATCGCGTCAGGAAGGCCGTGTCCGCGGCACGGTCACGGAAGACGACCGGACGGGATGCGGGATGAATGTCGGTCCTCATGGGTTCTCTCCTCGGGTGCGGCAGAAAGTTCTGCGAGAACGCCGGCCACGCGTGGCCGGCATGAGGTCAGCGCTCCTCGCGGAATGTGACGTGCTTGCCCGCCTTCGGGTCGTACTTGCGCAGGACGAGGCGATCGGAGTCGTTGCCGCGGTTCTTGCGTGTCGCATACGTCGCGCCGGTACCGGCCGTCGATTTCAGCGTGACCACCAGGCGTGCGGTGCTGCGTGCCATGAGGTCCTCCTCCACCCACCATGCGTGAGCCTTGACTCGCGCATGCCAATCAGTTACGTGTGGTGTAACAGCACACCCCCCGTCTGCATTCCGCGGGCCATGAACAACTTTGTGAGCTGCGCCACCGCGGACCGGTCCAGGCCGCAGGAACAGTCCGACGAGCCGGGCGTCGGTCGCGACGACCTCTGCGTCTCAGCAGCCATGAGGGGGCACAAGGCGTCCCGCTCTCGTAGCCTCCGTGCTGCACAAGCGAGGTCGAGCCGCAGCGGCACTGCCGAGGTCGACATCGCCCATCCACACCATCCCCGTGATCTGCACGTGCAGGATGCATACGTCTCGATGCTCCAGCGCGCTCCTCAGTACAACTGCCCGGTGGAATCGGGAGATCCCCGCCCTGAGGATCCACCCGGCAAACTGTGGAGGACAGGCAGTTGGCCGCACCTGCTTCGCTGTCCCCGGCCATGACGTCCGGCCCCGAAAGATCGCGAGTAGTCCCGCGGGCGCGTGGCGAACCGTCGTACCCCAGAAGATCGGGGGCACATGCTCCAGGCGGTACCGGCGGCGCACGGTCCTCTCGTACGGAATGGACCGCGACGTTCCAACCACTGGGCGACCACACGGCAGGGGATGACGCGGTGACGATATCCGACGGGGTGTTCATGGCGCTGGGGGTCGGCGCGCTGCTTACTGCGGCCCTGCCCCGGCTGGTCGCCGGCCGCCCGCTGTCGATGCCTCTGGTGTTCCTGCTGTGCGGGATCGCTGTGTACCTGCTGCCGCTCCCGCTGCCCCGCATCGACCTGATGGCGGACCATGGGATCACCGAGCACCTCACCGAGGTATGCGTGATCATCGCTCTGATGGGTGCCGGTCTGGCGCTCAACAGGCCGGTGGGACTGCACCGTTGGGGGACTACCTGGCGGCTGCTGGGGATCACGATGCCGCTGACCGTGCTGGTGACCGCCGCCGTCGCCTGGTGGTGGCTCAACTGGCCGCCGGCGGCCGCGCTGCTGCTCGCCGCGGTCCTCGCCCCGACCGACCCGGTGCTTGCCGCGGAGGTCCGCGTGGGCGAGCCGACGGAGGAGGAGCACGACGAGGACGAGGTGCGGTTCGCCCTCACCAGCGAGGCAGGGCTCAACGACGGGCTCGCGTTCCCGCTCACGTACGCGGCCGTCGCGTTGGCCGCCGCGGCCGGTGCGGGATGGTCCGCGGACTGGGTCGGCGGGTGGGCGGCCGAGGACGTCGCGTACAGGGGGGTGACCGGCGTCCTGTCCGGGTTGCTGGTCGGACGCGGACTCGGCTGGCTGTTCTTCCGCACCGGTTCGCCCGTTCTGCGGCTGTCCCGTCACCGGGAGGGGTTCGTGGCACTCGCCGCGACCTTCCTCGCGTACGGGCTCACCGAACTCGTCGGCGGCTACGGCTTCCTGGCGGTGTTCACCACCGCCTGCGCGATCCGGGCCGCGGAGCGCGCGCACGGCTTCCAGAACGTCCTGCACGACTTCGTCGAGCAGATCGAGCGGCTGCTGACGGCCGCGATCCTCTTCCTCCTTGGTGCGTTCATCGCCCAGGGTGGCTTGGCCGCGCTGACGTGGCGGGGCTCCGCCACCGCTCTGGTGCTGCTGTTCGTGATCCGCCCGATGGCCGGCTGGGTTGGGCTGACCGGTTCCCGCATCCGGGGGCGGGAGCGCTGGGTGATCGCCGGGTACGGCATCCGCGGCATCGGCTCGCTCTACTACCTCGCCTATGCGCTCGACCAGCAGGAGTTCCCCGTCCCGCCGCGCGAGATATGGGCCGTGGTCACCTTCACCGTGCTGGCCTCCGTGGTGCTGTACGGGATCACCGCAGGACCCGTCGTCGGCCGCCTCGACCGGCTCCGGGACAGGGGTGACACGCCGGACGCGGCGAGCGAGAAGCGCGAGGCGGCCGAGGCCCGGACAAGCGCTCGCAGAGACGGCGCGAATGGGGGCGGGACCTCCGGCGGCAGCGACGGCCCCGCCGAGGACCCGACCCCGCGCACCCGGACCTACCTGCGACGGGAAGCCGAGGACGGGACCGGGTGACCTGCAAGCGGGTCTCCTCGACGTACTCTGGCTCACGCCGCGCATGCCGTCAGGTAAGCAGCCCCTCTGGCGACCCTCGCCCTGGACCCAATGCCGCCCCCTCCCCGGATCTCGAGGCCGCCGCCCCCGGCACACCAACCATTTTCGGCACGGAAACGAGCGCCGGCGGAGGCAAGCCCATGGAGGGCGCGCCGCGTCCCGCTCCTCCAAGGGAGTCCTCAGGCATGTCGATCGTCGAGTCGCCGACATTCACAACGCCATGATGGGCCTGCGGGCCTAACGCCAGCGCCGCCTCCACCTCGCCGATCGCGTACGACGGCTCGCGGCGGCACGCGCCAGCGCGAAGCCACCATGCCCGCCGTACTCGACTTGCCGTGGGTGCCCATCACGGCCACCGACCTGGTGTGCGCCTCCATCAGCGCGTTCAGGACGGCGGACCGGTGAACGACGGGCAGACCGAGTTCGCGTGCGGCGACGATCTCAGGGTTGTCCTCCGCGACGGCGTGCTTGAACACGACCGCCGACGCGTCCGCCGGGACGTGCCCGGCCCGGTGACCGGCATGCACCCGCACACCCAGGCGGGCCAGCTCTTCCAGCCCCTCCGGCGACCGGACGTCAGAGCCGGACACGGTGTAGCCCTGCTCGGCGCACACCCGCGCCACCGGCAGCGTTCCGATGCCGCCGGTGCCGACGAAGTGCAGCCGGCTCAGGTCGAGCGCCCGCGCGGACAGGTCCGGCCTGATCGTGGGGACTGCGGTTTCTGCCATGGAACAGCCTCCTTCAAGACAGCTCTCGCCGCCTCGTCTGACGGTCATCGCCCCCGAGTTGAAGGGGGCGCCACAACCGTCGCGCGACTGCCCGCACACCGTCTACGACCTGCGGGGTTGCGAATCGTCTGCCGCTGTTCGCGGTTTCTCTTTGCGCAGCCGCCGCGGTTCCTCGCACTCCGCGCTGGTCAGCTCGCCCGGGGCGCCCTCACCCTGGTCGGCCTTGGCCCGGCGGTACCAGCCGCGCAAAGACTCCGAGCTGATGCCGAGTTCCCGGGCGACCGCAGTGACCGTCTTCCCTGAGAAGTCGACGAGCGCGATCGCGTCTCGCTTGAACTCCTCGGTCTACCTCTTCGCGCACTTGCTTCCCACCCGGTGCTACTTCCTCTGGAACCTCAAGATCCCAGTCTCCAGGTGTCCACGATCAAGGGGAAGCTTCAATGAGCGAGTACCCCCTTCCGCAAGAACCTGACTGAATGTCAGGAAAGTCGGCATTGGGTCAGCATCAGTCCGAGCAAGGGTAATTAAGCCTGGCGAGACTTGCGCTTCGGGGATGGGTGGAACGAGTGGCCGGATAGATGTTTGCTTATGCACTGTGAACGGGCCGGGTGGGCGGCGTGTCCCCTCACCCGGCTGCGCGTACCCCCGCTCGGGAAGTGTCAGTTCAGCGCACTCGACCCCGTGGTTTCAGTGGCACGGACGGCAGTTCAGGCGCGAGCAGTCGATCCCCCTCATACTCCTTCACCTCCCCAAATCGCGAACCCCTCATCCACTCCTCCCGAGCCCCCTCGATCTCCTCCTGCGTCCGCCCCACGAAGTTCCACCACATGATCAGCTCCTCCGCGAACGGTTCGCCGCCCAGGAGCATGAGCGAGGCGGCGGAGTCGGCGTGGAGGGGGAGGTCGGTGCGGCCGCAGCCCAGGTAGAGCATGGAGCCGGGGGTGACGGGGACGCCGTCCACGTGGACCTCGCCGGACATCGACAGGACGCCGTACTCGAAGTCGGGGTCCAGGGGGAGCCGGGTCCGGGTGCCCTCGGTGAGGGTGAGGTCGGCGCCGACGATCGGGGTGTACGCGGTGCCGGGAGACCTCGTGCCGTCCAGCGAGCCCAGGATCACCGTCGCTGTCAGGCCCGGTGCGGTGACCGTCGGCAGGTCCGCGTGGTACTCGAAGTGCGGGTCGGTGTGGCGGTGCTCGTCGGGCAGTGCCACCCACAGC
Organism: Streptomyces sp. NPDC058459; assembly: GCF_042721685.1. Taxonomy (NCBI): domain Bacteria; kingdom Bacillati; phylum Actinomycetota; class Actinomycetes; order Kitasatosporales; family Streptomycetaceae; genus Streptomyces; species Streptomyces sp. NPDC058459. Next base: position 18,498 of record NZ_JBHXLV010000033.1, read on the forward strand.
TGGGCCCCGTGCAGATAGCGTGCGTGGGGCCGCGGGCTCTCCTCGGAGTGGCTGATCGCCCGGCCCGCCGTCATCAGGCCCAGCTCGCGCGGGCGGATCGTCCGCAGGCTGCCGGTCGAGTCCCGGTGCAGCACCTCGCCCTCGTGCAGCCAGCTCACCGTCTGGAGGCCCATGTGCGGATGCGGGGGCACCTGCATACCGGGCTCGTCCGCGATGTCGTCCGGGCCGTAGTGGTCGACGAACGCCCACGCGCCGATCATGCGGCGGCCCAGGTTCGGCAGCAGGCGGCGGACCTCGGTGGACTCCCCGAGCTTCACGGTACGGGGGCTCAGCAGTTCGCGGACCGGTTCGGCGACGACGAAGCCACGGCCGCCGCACGCGCTCGGCTCCGGCGCGAGGTCAAGGTTGCTCATGCGGCCAACCTAGCGCCCTGTGGACCGGTCGGCGGGGTTGCGTCCCTCACCCCGCCGGCTCACGCGCCCCTTCGACGGCCGAGTCCCTCACCCCGCCACCACGTCCGCCGTGCCCCGGAGCACCTGGCCGGTCATGACCAGGGCGTCCGCCGGGGTGAGGCCCGCCCCCTGCGCTAAGTCCGTGGACGACCGGGCCGGCTACGCCACCAGGGCCGGGCCGCTGCCCTCCCTTCGGATACCGGCAGCGGTACCGAAAGGGGCAGGACGGCCCCCGTACGGGTCACCACAACGCGCCGACCCGCTGCCCCGGCCGGTGCAATGGACGGGTGACCGCCGCCCCCGACGACTGCCTCGCGCGCAACGAGTGGATCTGCGGCGACTACCTGAGCACCCGCCGACAGATCCTCCTCGACGCGGTCGGGCAGCACCTGGAGCTGACCGCGCTGTCCGTGTTCATCGGGCTGGTCATCGCCGTGCCGCTCGCCGTGCTCGCCCGCCGCTGGGGCTGGGCCGCCGGGCCGGTGCTCGCCGTCACCACCGTCCTCTACACCATCCCGTCCCTGGCGATGTTCTCCCTGCTGCTCCCCGTGTACGGGCTGTCCGCCACCCTCGTCGTCGCCGGGCTGGTGCTGTACTCGCTCACCCTGCTGGTGCGGAACATCCTCGCCGGGCTGCGCGCCGTGCCCGAGGAGACCCGGCAGGCCGCGCGCGGGCTCGGCTTCGGGCCCGTACGGCTGCTGCTCACCGTCGAGCTGCCGCTCGCCCTGCCCGCCGCGATGGCCGGGCTGCGCATCGCCACCGTCTCGGCGGTCTCCCTGGTCACCATCGGCGCGATCGTCGGCTTCGGCGGGCTCGGCAACCTGATCTACGCGGGCATGAACACCTACTTCAAGGCGCAGGTCCTCACCGCGTCCGTGCTGTGCGTACTCATCGCCGTCGCCGCCGACCTGCTCCTGCTGGGCGTGCAGCGGCTGCTCACCCCCTGGGCGAGGAAGGGCCGTACATGAACGTGCTCGGCTCCACCTGGGACTGGCTCGCCGACCCCGCCCACTGGTCCGGCGACGACGGCGTCCGGCACCGGCTGCTGCAACACCTGCTGCTCACCGTCGTCTGCCTCATCGTCAGCTGTCTCGTCGCGCTGCCCGTCGCACTGGTCCTCGGCCATCTCGGAAAGGGCGGCGCGCTCGCCGTCAACATCTCCAACGTCGGCCGGGCCGTGCCCACCTTCGCCGTGCTGGTGCTGCTCCTGCTGACCCCGGTCGGCAAGTGGGGGGAGGGGCCTACCGTCGTCGCGCTGGTGCTGTTCGCCGTGCCGCCACTGCTCACCAACGCCTACGTCGGGATGCGCGAGGTCGACCGGGGCGTGGTGCGTGCCGCGCGGGGCATGGGCATGACCGGATGGCAGACGCTGGTCCGGGTCGAGGTGCTGCTCGCGCTTCCGCTGATCCTCAACGGGGTGCGGATCGCCGCCGTCCAGCTCGTCGCCACCGCCACCATCGCCGCGCTCGCGGGCGGCGGCGGCCTCGGCCGGATCATCACCGCGGGCTTCAACCTGGCCAGCACCCCGCAGGTCGTCGCGGGCGCCATCCTCGTCGCGGTGTTCGCGCTGCTCGTGGAGGGCGTCTTCGAGGTCGTGGAGCGGCTCGGCCCCGCCTGGGCACGGGGCGGACGGTGAAGCCGCGCGCGGGCGAGCGGCGCCCGGTCGTGCCCTGGCTGGGTGAGGGGCGCCTGGCTGCGCCCCGGCCGGGCGAGCCGCGCACGATCAAGCCCAGACCGGTGGCACGGCCGCCGCTGCGAGTCCGCGCCGCCCTCGCCGCCGCCACCCTCGCCACCCTCACCGCCTGCGCCTCCGGTCCCTCGCTGGAGAACCAGGGCGCCGTCACCGCGTCACCGGGTGACAGCCATCACCTCGTCATCGGCTCGGCCGGCTTCACCGAGAGCGACCTGCTCGCCCAGCTGTACGCCCAGCTCCTCGACCAGGCCGGTTACCGGACCTCGCTGATCACCGTCGCCAACCGGGAGCTGTACGAACCCGCCCTGGAGTCCGGGCAGATCGACGTCGCCCCCGAGTACGCCGCCACCTTCGCCGACTGGCTGAACGCCAAGGAGAACGGCCCCGACGCACCCCCGGCCGGTTCGCCGGACCTCGCCGAGACCATGAAGAACCTGCGTGCCCTGGCCGCCCCGCGCGGACTCACCGTGCTCCCGCCGGGCCGGGCCGTCGACCAGAACGCCTTCGCGGTCAGCGCCTCCTACGCCCGCCGCCACCACCTCAAGACCCTCAGCGACCTCGGCGCCTCCGGACTCGAGGTGCGCCTCGCGGCGGGCGACGAGTGCGTGCAGCGGCCGTACTGCGCGCCAGGCCTGAAGAAGGTGTACGGCATCGACATCACCGCGGTCGATCCCAAGGGCGTCGGCACCACCCCGGCCAAGCAGGCAGTGCAGTCCGGGCGGGACCAGCTGGTGCTGACCACCACCACGGACGCCACCCTCTCCGCCTTCGGCCTGGTCCTGCTCGCCGACGACAAGCACCTCCAGAACGCCGACTACATCGTCCCTGTCGTCAACCGCGCCCGCGCCGGCGGCGAGCGCGTAGCCAAGGCGCTCGGCAAGCTCAACGACGTACTCACCACCCAGGACCTCGCCGACATGAACCGCCAGGTCGACAGCTGGCGCCGGCTGCCCTCCGACGTGGCCCGCACCTACCTGAAGGACAAGGGGCTGACCGGGTAGCTCAGGCGTCCGACACCGAGTCGAAGGGCACCTGACCCCGCGCCACCCCCAGCACGTCCGCGTCCACCGACCGCCGCAGCGCCTCGTGCAGCTTGGCCGGGGTCAGCACGCCCAGCAGCCGGGAGCCGTCCAGCACCGCGACCCACCCGGCGTCGTACTGGAGCATCACCCCGAACGCCTGCTTCAGCGGGGCGCCCACCGGCACCCAGGCCGTCATCCGGTGGGCCAGCTCGCCGACCGTGCCGCCCGCCGCCAGCTCCTCCAGGCCCACCCAGCCGTGCAGGTCGCCGTCCGCGTCCAGCACGACCGCCCAGCGCGCGCCCTCCTCGCGCAGCCGCCGTGCCGCGCTCCCGGCGGGCTCGTCCGGGCGGGCCACCGGCGGCTGCTCCAGATCGTCCGGCTCGATCGCGGTCACCGACAGCCGCTTCAGGCCCCGGTCGGCGCCGACGAACCCGGCGACGTACGGGGTCGCGGGGGCGCCCAGCACCGCGCCGGGGGTGTCGTACTGCTCGATGCGGCCCTCGCCGTACACCGCGATACGGTCGCCGAGGCGGACCGCCTCCTCGATGTCGTGCGTGACCAGCAGCACCGTCTTGCGCACCGCCTGCTGCATGCGCAGGAACTCGTCCTGCAACTGCTCGCGCACCACCGGGTCGACCGCGCCGAACGGCTCGTCCATCAGCAGCACCGGCGGGTCCGCCGCGAGCGCCCGCGCCACCCCGACCCGCTGCCGCTGGCCGCCGGAGAGCTGCTCCGGGTAGCGCGCGCCGAACGTCCCAGGGTCCAGGCCGACCAGGTCCAGCAGTTCGGCGGCGCGCGCCCGCGCCCTGGCCCGCTTCCAGCCGAGCAGGGACGGCACGGTCGCGGTGTTGTCGAGCACCGTGCGGTGCGGGAAGAGGCCGACCTGCTGGATGACGTACCCGATCCGGCGGCGCAGCCGGACCGGGTCGACCCGCGCGATGTCCTCGCCGTCCACGACGATGCGGCCCGCGGTGGGCTCGATCAGCCGGTTCACCATCATCATGGTGGTCGTCTTGCCGCAGCCGGACGGGCCGACCAGGGTGACCAGTTCGCCCTCGGACACCTCGAAGGAGAGGTCGTCCACGGCCGTCGTACCGTCCGGGTAGCGCTTGCTGACCTGCTCGAACCGGATCATTCCCCCACGCTAGCCGGGGTCCCGTCCGGCCGCCCGGCCCCGCCGACCGAAGGGATGACCCCGGCGAGCACGACCCCCAGCGTGCGCGGCGCGTGCACGCCCCCCACCCGGTCCAGCTCGATGCCGCTGGTCGCCGACGGGCCCGAGATCCAGGTCAACGGGCGGGTGGCGGAAAGGCGTTCGAGGGCCTGCGGTACGGAGGCCACGACCTGGTCGGGGACCCGGACCACGCGGATGTGACGGTCGGGCACGAGGGTGATCCGGCGGCGGCCCTGGCCCGGCCCGCCGTCGAGCACGAACGTGCCGGTCTCGGCGACGGCCACCGCGCAGCCGGTCACCACGCTGTCCACGGCGTCCAGCTCGTACGGGGTGCTGTCCGCGAGATCGGGGACCGGCACCGGATCGGCGGCCGCGAGCCATGCCGACCGGTAGCCGGGTACAGCGTGTCGTTGACACAGGTCAGGAACAGGCGACCCGCATCGCGGCTCCTCGGGCTCGAAGATCGGACAGGGGCAGCGTGGCCGGTGCACGTACCCTGGCCACGATGTCTGATCACATACCCCTCCTGCGTGCCGACTGCGCCGACTGCTTCGGTCTCTGCTGCGTCGCCCTGCCCTTCGCCCGCTCGGCCGACTTCGCGCACGACAAGCCCGCCGGGAAGCCCTGCGCCAACCTGCGCGAGGACCACGCCTGCGGCATCCACACCGAGCTGCGCCCCAGGGGCTACGCGGGCTGCACCGTCTACGACTGCTTCGGCGCCGGTCAGCGCGTCTCCCAGGTCACCTTCGGCGGCCGGGACTGGCGCACCGGTGGCAAGAAGCACGCCCGGCTGATGTTCGAGGTGTTCCCGGTCGTCCGGCGCCTGCACGAGCTGCTCTGGTATCTCACCGAGGCGCTCGCTCTCGACGCCGCCCGTCCCCTCCACCCGGAGCTGCGCCGCGCGCTGGAGCACACCGAGCGGCTCGCCGCGCGGCAGCCCGAGGAGCTGGCCGCGCTGGACCAGGCCGAACACTGGCACGAAGTGACCGAACTCCTGCTGCGCGCATCGGAGTCGGCTCGCAGAGGCCGCAAGAAGGGCCGGGACCGGCGGGGTGCGGATCTGGCGGGCGCGAAGCTCAAGGGGGCCGACCTGCGCGGGGTCAGCCTGCGCGGCGCCTGCCTGATCGCGGCCGACCTGACCGGGGCCGACCTGCGGCAGGCCGACCTGATCGGCGCGGATCTCCGGGGCGCCGAGCTGACCGACGCCGACCTCACCGGCGCGCTCTTCCTCACCCAGCCGCAGGTCAACGCCGCCCGAGGAGGACCCGGTACGCGGCTGCCGGGGTCACTCGTCCCTCCCGTGCACTGGGCAGCGGCCCGCTGAACCGGCCCCCGGCTCGGGGGTGCCGGCCGGTGCGGCGGCGGGGGCCTTCCGGCGCTCCAGACCGAGGCGCAGACCCTCCGGCATCAGCGTCAGGCGCTCGGTGACCTTCAGCCGGTAGCCGGGGTCGGGGATCAGCTCGTAGCGGCGCAGCAGCAGGCCGAGCACCAGGACGGCCTCGTGCAGGGCGAACTGCCGCCCCACGCAGGCCCGCGCCCCGGTCCCGAACGGCTTGAAGGTGTGCGGCGGGCGGGCCCGTACCGCCTTGGCGTCGAAGCGGTCCGGGTCGAACCGCTCGGCGTCCCCGCCCCACACCTCGGGGTCGCGGTGCAGCATCGGGGTCAGTACCAGCGCCCAGCCGCCCCGGCGCATCGGGTGCTCCCCGGCCAGCACGGTGTCCTGCGTGGCCTCGCGGGCGAAGGCGGGCGCGGTCGGCCACAGCCGAAGCGACTCGTCCAGCACCCGGCGCAGATAGCGCAGCCGGGCCACCTGGTCGTAGCCCGGCTCCGGGGTGTCGCCCCAGACGCGGTCGACCTCGGCGCGGGCGCGGGCGGCGATCTCCGGGTGCTGGGCCAGGTGGTGCAGGGCGAAGGAGAGGGCGCCCGAGGTGGTCTCGTGGCCCGCCACCAGGAACGTGATCACCTGCTTGCGGACGTTCTCCGCCGACAGCCGCTCCCCGGTCTCGGGGTGCGCCGTGTCCAGCATGCGGTCCAGCAGGTCGCCGGCCCCGCCCCCGGAGCGGCGGCGCTCGGCCACCAGCGCGTCGACCGTGTCGTCCAGGCAGGCGATGTCGGCGGCGTTGCGCCGGGCGGCGCCCCGCCCGAGCAGCGGGGGCATCGGCACGCCGTTGAGCCGCTGCGCGTACGCGAGGGTGCCGACCATGGCGGTGACGAAGGGGTGCGGCCGGTCGCGTTCGAAGGAGCCGAAGTCGTGCCCGAAGCCGGTGCGGGCGATGGTCTCCAGCGTCAGCCGGGTCATGTCACCGGGCACGTCCACCGTGCGTCCGGCGCCCAGCTCGCGGTCCCAGTGGGCGGTCAGCCGGCCGGCGACCGCCAGCATCATCGGGTGGTACCCGGCCATCGCCTCCCGGCTGAAGCCGGGCGCCAGCACATCGTGCGCCAACTGCCAGTTGGGCTCGTGGTTGTACGCGGTGAACAGCCCGTCCCCGGCGACCGGGCGCAGGTTGGCCACCCCGAGCCCGACGTGCTTGGCGAACCGGGTCTCGTCCGCCATGTCGGCGGCCAGTCTCGCGCCCCACAGGAACACGAACTCCCGGTTCAGCACCCGGCGCCGGAAGATCGGGCCCAGCTCGCGCGCGAGGCGCATCGAGTCCTGGAGCGGGGTGCGCCGGTCGACGCCCAGTACGTCCCCGAGCAGCGGCAGCCGGCGCGGCGGGCGCGGGATGCGCTCCAGCTCCGGCCAGCCCCGCTCGGCACCCCGGAACCCCTTGGGCAGCCCCGCCCCCGTCGTCTCGGCCATGACGCGATCTCCCTTGATCCGGTGCCCTGCCGACCGTTCCGCCACGCACGTGTTGAACGCGAGTTCAATAGTGTCGGCAGTCTGGTCCGCCTGCTGAACCCACGTCAAGCAACGGGTCCCGTAGGGTGATGGCATGCCCGCGAACCAGGGGGAACGCGCCCGGCGCAGCAGACTGAGCACCGAGGAGCGCCGCGGGCAACTGCTGGCGGTCGGGGCCCGGTTGTTTTCCGAGAGCCCGTACGACGAGGTCTGGATCGAGCGGGTCGCCGAGATCGCCGGGGTCTCCCGGGGGCTGCTGTACCACTACTTCCCGACGAAGCGGGACTTCTTCGCCGCCGTGGTGGGGCGGGAGAGCGAGCGGATGCTGCGGATGACCGCGGCCGTCCCCGGCGTACCGGTCCGCGAGCAGCTAGGCGCCGGTCTCGACGCCTACCTCGGGTACGTCGAGACGCACGCCCACGGCTTCCGTGCCTTCCACCGCGCCGACGCGGCCGGTGACCAGGCCGTGCGCCGGGTCTACCGGCGGGCGCTGGCCGCGCAGGAGCGGCAGATCCTCGCCGCGCTGGCGGCCGACCCGGAGTTCGGGCCCGCCTTCGAGAGCGCCCCGCAGGCCCGGCTGGCCGTGCGCGGCTGGCTCGCCTTCACCACCGCCGTCTGCCTGGAGTGGCTGCGCGAGGGCGAGCCCGGCCGGGACCAGGTGCGGGAGCTGTGCGCGCGGGCGCTGCTCGGCGCCATCGCCTGACGTCTCGTTCCACGGAACCCGGTCCGGCCGCAGAGACTGCACGCCGTGACCCGGGTGGCGCCGCTCGCGGTGGACCGGTACGGGTTCGCCCTGCGCATCGAGCGCACCCGGGCGCACGGCGACGTACGGCCGGCGTTCCACACGCCCGCCGACGATGTCTCGCGGCTCACCGAGCGCATGCACGCGCTGCTCGCCCAGGCCGGTGCCGCCGCCTGCCCGCGCGCCCTACAGCGGCACCGCGCAGACGGCGACGGGTGACGCGTACGGCTCACCCGCGCTGCTGAGCGCTCCGGTGCCGGTGTCGACGTGGAACACGCTCACCGTGCCGGAGCGCTGGTTCGCCGTGAACAGCAGGCGGCCGTCCGGGGAGAGCGCGAGCTGGCGGGGGAAGTTCCCGCCCACCGGTACCGTGCCCAGCAGCCGCAGCCGGGCGCCGTCCCCCTCGACGGCGTAGCGGGCGACGCTGTCGTGCCCCCGGTTGGCGAGGAACGCGAAGCGGCCGTCCGGCGTCACCGCGAACTCCGCCGGGTAGTTGGTGCCGGTCCCGGCCGAGCCCGAGGGCTGCGGCTCGCCCACGGTCAGCCGGCCGCTGGCCGGGTCGTACGCGCAGACGGCCACCGTGTCGTCGACCTCGTTGGCGAGGTACGCGTACCGCCCGTTCGGATGGAACGTCAGCTGGCGGGGGCCCGCGCCCGGCCGGGTGTGCGCCTGGGACACCTCGGTCAGTGTGCCGTGCTCGGTGTCCAGCCGGTAGGTGTAGACGGTGTCGGTGCCCAGGTCGACGGCAAGGACATGGCCGCCGTCCGGGCTGGTGATGAACTGGTGTGCGTGCGGCCCCTGCTGGCCCGGTCCGGGCGCCGGGCTCGAGTGCGTCACCAGCGCGGTGCGCTCGCCGGGAGCGCCCGAGGCGTCGACCGGGTGCACGGCGACACTGCCCGAGCCGTAGTTCGCGCTCAGCAGCCAGCGGCCGCCCGGGTGCACCGACAGATGACAGGGCCCCGAACCCCCCGTGCTCCGGCTGCCCAGCACCGTCCGGTCGGAGAGCCGTACGGCGCTGACCGCGCCGTCCGCGCGCTCGTCGACCGCGTACAGCGTGTGCCCGTCCGGATGTACGGCGAGGTACGACGGGTCGGGGAGGCCGGCCAGCGACTCCGCGCCGGTGATCGCGCCCGACACCGGGTCGTACGCCGCCACGGACACGCCCTTGCCGCCGCCTTCGACGGAGGTGTACGTGCCCACGTAGAGCGGCCGGGGCCCCGGATCGGCCCGGTGACGGCGGGGCGCCGGTACGGGGTCCGGGGGCTGCCCGGCAGGTGCCGGCACCGTCACTACGGCGGCCGTGCCCGCCACGGCGCCGACGAAGCGCCGCCTGCTCCAGCCGTCCCGGTCCGCCTGCGCCGCGTTGTCCATGTCGCCCCTTGAACGCTCACCGTCACCGTGGTCCCGGCCACCCTGTCGCGGACCGGCCGCCTAACGCAAGGCCGGGCCGGCGAGCGGTCACCAGTCCCCGTCCGCCACCGGGCCGCCCGGCGCGTCCCCGAGCGGGACCACCTGCCCCGGCGCCGGCTGCTGCCCGGGGTCGTGTTCCGGCACCGGTGCCGCCCGGTGTTCCCCTCACCCAGAACGCCGGCCGGCCCCCGTGCGGTTGCGCCACAGGTCCTCCTGGATGCCCAGCCGCTGGCGGAGCCGGTTGACCCGGGGCATCTTCGCGCGATGCTGGCGGGACACCCGGTCCAGCTCCTCCAGCAGGCGCCGGCTGCGGTGCTCGGTGTCCAGCTCGTCGATGATCCGGCTGACCTCGGTCAGGACCGCGCCGAGCAGCTGCCAGTCCTCCCAGTCCTCCCCGACATGCTCCTTGAGCTGTTCCGCGAGCCGGTCGCGGGTGGCGGCGGCCGTGTGCAGCTCGGCGGTCAGCCGGGACTCGGCCGACTCGGCGTTCGCGCTCAGGTCAGTGGTCACCAGCACCGCGAAGCTCACCACCGCGTCCGCGACCTCGGACAGCACCTGTTCGACGGTCTGCCCGATGGGCGGCGGGAACAGCTCCTTGGTGCCGCGTGACTTCGCCAGGTCGGTGAAGGAGCGGGCCAGCACCCGCAGGACGACCGTGCAGATCTCCAGCGTGTCCAGACCGGTGCGCAGCACCACCCGGTGCAGCAGGCCCTCCTTGACACGCGGGTTGAGCCGCAGACTCTCCTCGGCCTGCCGCAGGGCGGCGTCCACCTGGATGACGTCGTGGTCCAGCCGGCGCGCCTCGTGCAGCCGCTCGGCCGCCCGCTGCCAGGGGATGGCGCCCGCCGCCTCCTCACCCATACGGAGCATCAGCTGACGCACCCGGCGGGCCAGCCACTCGATGGACCGCCCGGCCGCGTCCACCCATACCGGGGGCGGGAGCAGCAGATTGCAGGCCATACCGATGATCGCGCCGATCAGGGTCTCCACGATCCGCGCCCACGCGGTGTAGCCGACCGTGGTGACGCCGAGCACCAGCATCGCGCTGATCGCCACCTCGTTCACGTACTCGTCCACGCGCACCAGATGACCGACGCTCAGCGCGGCCACCAGCAGCAGGGCCAGGCTCCACCAGGTCAGGCCGACCAGGAGGCTGAAGACGATGGCGACCAGGACGCCCGTCACCACCGAGTTCACCCGGCGGATGCCGTTGGTGAGCGTGGCGAAGAAGGTGACCTGGACGACCAGCAGGGCCGTGAGGGGCGCGGTCAGCGGGGCCGGTTCGGGGCTCAGCCGCAGCGCGATCACATAGGCGACCGTGGCCGCGGCGGCCGACCGCAGTGTCTGGACGACCACCGGTTCCCGGCGCCGCGCGACCAGGCGCCGCAGCGCGCCGGCCCACCTGCGTCGCTGCGGCCCGTCCATCCACTTCCGTACGTCTGGCATCCTCTGGCGTCTTCCCTTTCCGTCACCGCGCCGAACGGGGCCGTTCGAGCAGCGCGTACGCGAAAGGGCTCCCGTCAGGCGTAGAGCTGATCGACGAAGGCCGTCAGGTTGCCGCCCGCGCGGGCGATCTGCTCCTCCGTCGTGAGGCTCTCCTCGAACCTGCTCCCCGACTCCGGCACCTTCTTCCCCCGCAGATACAGGGAACACCCCAGGTCGGCGCACATGTACACACCGACGGAGTTGCCGTCGCGGCCCGCCGGGCCCACCTTGCGGGCGGTCATGAGGGAGACCCCGCCGCCGCGATGGGTGGTCAGGCACACCGAGCACATGCTGCGGTGCTGGAACCCGCGCCGGACCGTCGGGGAACGCAGCGCGACGCCCACCAGCCCGGCGTCGCGTTCGAGCACCAGACAGCCCCGGTCGGGCGCGCCCGGATCGCGCCAGCCCAGGAAGTCGAGGTCGTCCCAGGGGCGTTCGGCCAGGTCGCGGGGGACGGCCAGCCGCTTGGCCTCACCCTTGGAGCAGTTGACGAAGGAGGCGCGGATGTCCTGCTCGGTGAGGGGTCGCATCGGGAATGTCCTTCTGTTGTAGCCATAAGCCTAGGGGGTCTAGGTTTACGAGGGTACAGAGCGCCTGCGCGCGAGCCAAGGCCTTTTCCGAGGCCGGCTGAGCCGTACCGGCGCCTCCTGGAAATCTCACAGCATGAATTAAGGGGGCGCGTGAAGTCGTGTCCGGCCTGTTCCGAGAGGTATGTTGCAGGCCGGGCACGGTTCGGAAGGGGCCACATGGCGGAGCGGAACGGGCGCACGGTACGCGATCTCAGGCGGGGCAACCGCACGGCCGTGCTGCAGAGGCTGTACTTCGACGGCCCCCTCAGCCGCTTCGAACTGGGACCGGCCACCGGACTCAGCTCCGGCTCGGTGAGCAATGTCGTCGCCGACCTCATCGCGGACGGGCTCGTGGAGGAGGCCGGCAGCGTCGACTCCGACGGAGGCCGCCCCCGCACCCTGCTCCGGGTCGCCCCGCACAGCGGCCAGATGATCGGCGTCGATGTCGGCGAGACCCGCGTCCGCGTCGAGCTGTTCGACCTCGCCCTCACCGAACTCGCTCGCTCCGACCGCCCGTTGACCCGTCCCGGCTACGACGTCGACGACATCACCGGCCATGTGCGCGACGGTGTCGCCGAGGTGCTGGCCGCCGCGGGCGCGCGCCCCGAGCGGCTGCTCGGCGTCGGGGTGGGCGTGCCCGGCATCGTGGAGCACACCGCCGGCCGGGGTGCCGTGGTGCACGGCCAGACCATCGGCTGGGACGCCGTCCCGCTGGAGCGGCTGCTCCGCTCGACCTCCGGGCTCCCCGACACCGTGCCGTACTTCATCGACAACGGCGCCAGGACGCTCGGCCAGGCCGAGATGTGGTTCGGCGCGGGGCGCGGTGCCCGCAACGCCCTGGTCGTGCTCTTCGGCTCCGGCGTCGGCGCCTGCCTGGTCACCCCCGAGGTGGAGCACGGCCGCGCGGTGGAGTGGGGACATCTGACGGTACGGGTGCGCGGGCGCCGGTGCCGCTGCGGGGCGCCGGGCTGCCTGGAGGCGTACGCGGGCGCGGAGTCGCTGCTCGCCCGCTGGCGCGAGGAGGGCGGACGCCCGCCCGAGGGCACCGACGAGGAGACCGCGCTCACCGCGATGCTCGCCGCCGCCTACCCGGCCGGGGACACGGAACCCGACCCGGTCGCGCTGGCGGTGCTGGAGGAGACGGCCGAGTACCTGGGCGCGGGCCTCTCCGACCTGATCAACCTCTTCCAGCCCGAGCGCATCCTCATCGGCGGCTGGGCCGGACTCCAGCTCGGCACCCGCTTCCTGCCCGCCGTACGCCGGCACGCGGCCACCTACGCGCTGCGGTACCCGGCGGAGCAGGTCACCATCGAGCTGGGGCGGCTCGGGCCCGACGCGGTCACCGTCGGCGCGGCCATCCTGCCGCTGGCCGACTTCTTCGGCCGCGGCGGCCGGCGCGCGGAACCGGCCCCCGAGGACCGTCCGCCCGCCTGGCGCGCCGCCCTGGAGGAGCGCACCCCGCGCTGACCCGGGTTCCGGACACGAGGATGCCCCGATCGCGACGGGGGAATCACGACCGGGGCGGTCACGCAGTGGACGGGGTCCGGGTCAGGTCGGGCCCGTGTCCACGTCCGTATCAACGGACGACCACCGGCGGGCGTTCCCGGCGGGTACGGTGATCCGGGTCACGCGAGGTCAGGGCGCCGGGACCCGGCCCTCACGGGTCCAGTCCAGCAGTTCGTCAGCCGTCCAGGTGTTCACCACTCGCCCGGCGGGCACCCCGCACTCCTCGGCGCGGGCGCAGCCGAGGATCTGCCAGTCCAGCTGGCCCGGCGCGTGCGCGTCGGTGTCGACGGAGAACAGCGTCCCCGCGGCCACCGCCGCACGCAGCAGCCGCCTCGGCGGGTCCAGCCGCTCCGGACGGCTGTTGATCTCGACGGCGGTGCCGGCCCCGGCGCACGCGGCGAACACCTCGTCCGCGTCGAAGGCCGACTCGGGCCGCCCGCGGCCGGTGATCAGCCGGCCGGTGCAGTGGCCCAGGATGTCGGCGTGCGGATCGGACACGGCGGCCACCATCCGGCGGGTCATCGCGGCGGCGTCCATCCTGAGCTTGGAGTGCACCGACACCACCACGACGTCCAGCCGGTCCAGCAGCTCCGGCTCCTGGTCCAGCGTGCCGTCGTCCAGGATGTCGCACTCGATGCCGGTGAGCAGCCGGAAGGGCGCCCAGCGCTCGTTCAGCGTCTCGACGAGGTCGAGCTGCTCACGCAGCCGCTCGGGGGAGAGGCCGCGGGCCACGGTGAGGCGGGGGGAGTGGTCGGTGAGCGCGGTCCACTCGTGGCCCAGCGCGGCCGCCGCCCGGCCCATCTCCTCGATCGGGCTGCCGCCGTCCGACCAGTCCGAATGGGTGTGGCAGTCCCCGCGCAGCAGGGCCCGCAGCTCCGTGCCGCCCTCCGTCGTCAGCGGGCCCCCCGCGTCCTCCTCCAGTGAGGCGAGATACGCGGGCGTCTCTCCGGCCACCGCCTCCGCGACCACCTTCGCGGTCTTCGGGCCGATCCCCTTCAGCGTCTGGAGTGTCCCGGCCGAGACGCGGCGGGCGATCTCGTCGTCGGGGAGCTTCCCGAGCACCCGCGCCGCCGTGCGGAACGCCCGTACGCGATAGGTGGGCGCGAGGGAGCGTTCCAGCAGGAAGGCGATCCGGTCCAGCGCCGCGACGGGTTCCATGGCCACCTCCCGGCTCCGCACGGACCTCCAGGGTTGCCCACCGGCGCGGACTCCGCACGGCGGCGTCCCGGACGGCCCGTGCGGACGAGCCGTCCCCGTACCGTGCGCTCTAGGCTCGGATACATGACCGAACAATCAGCTCCGTACATGTCCAGTCCGCGCATCCGGGTGCTCGGGGTCTGTCCGGGCAGGCCGGGTTCGCCGCCCTTCCGGGTCATGGAGATCGACGGCGAGGTCATCGGCGAGGTCACGTCCATCACCGGGGTACTGGAGGCCGCCGCCGCCCGCGGCATCGTCATCCACGATCTGGACGACCCCGACGTGGTCCGCTGGGTCGGCGGCGACAAGTTCACCTGGCGGGTGCGCGGTGCCAGGCGAGGCCAGGGATAGCTAGCCCACCGTCCACTTCTGGGCCGCGGTGCCGTTGCAGGTCCAGAGCTGGAGCCGGGTGCCGTTGGCCGGGTTGGCGCCCGTCACGTCCAGGCACTTGTCGGCCTGCGGGTTGACGATGTCGTTGGCCGAGGAGACCACCCACTTCTGGTTGGGGCTGCCCGCGCAGTCCCACAGTTGCAGGGGCGTGCCGTCCGCCGTGCCGTTGTCCTTGAGGTCGAGGCACTTGCCGAGCGCGCGGATCGTGCCGTCCGAGCCGACCGTCCACTGCTGGGCGGCCGAGCCGTTGCAGTCGTAGAGCTGTACGGGGGTTCCGCTGGCGGAGTTCGCCGCGGCCACGTCCGCGCACTTGCCGGCCAGGCCCCGAATGGCCTTGCCGCCCGCCGGGCCGCCGCTCGTGGTCACCGACACCGAGTCCACGACCAGCTGCGCCGGGAACTGGGTCGAGCCGTCCGGGTCGCCGGGCCAGTAGCCGCCGACCGCGAGGTTCAGGATCAGGAAGAACGGCTTGTTGAACACCCAGGTCCGGCCGCCCAGGTCGGCCGGGGTGCGCCGCTGGTAGACGTTGCCGTCCACGGTCCAGGTGATGGAGTCCGGCGCCCAGTCGACCGCGTAGGTGTGGAAGGCGTCCGCGAACGCCTGCCCATTCGGCAGCGAGTAACCGGCGCCTATGCCGCCCGAGCCCGAGTAGCCGGGGCCGTGGATGGTGCCGTGCACGGTGGAGGGCTCGAAGCCGACGTTCTCCATCACGTCGATCTCGCCCGAGTCCGGCCAGTTCACCGGGGTGCCCAGCATCCAGAACGCCGGCCACATGCCTTGTCCGCGCGGGATCTTCATCCGGGCCTCGACATGCCCGTACTGCGCGTCGAACTTGCCCGAGGTGTTGAGCCGGGCCGAGGTGTACTGACAACTGCCGTACCAGCACTGGTAGTTCGCCGGGTTCTCACGCTTCGCGGTGATGACCAGGTGGCCCTGGCCGTCCAGTGCGGCGTTCCTGGTGCCGGAAGTGTAGTACTGCCGCTCGTGGTTGTTGACGTTGTCTCCGGTCTCCAGCGTCCACTTGGAGCCGTCCACGGCGGAGCCCGCCGGGCCGTCGAAGGAGTCCGAGAACGTCGCCGCCGCGACGGCCGGGGCGGCGGCCGTATCGGCCCTGGCGGGACCGACGGCCGCCGCGCCGACCAGCGCGGCGGAAAGAGCGGCGAGGAGACATCTGCGGAGCAGGCGTGGGGATGCCATGACTCTCCGTTTCACATGGGGGGAGTGACGCCTCCTGTTGTAGAGATCGGGACCGGGACCGTCAATACCTTGGTACAGACCAGTGATCGGGCCCTCGGACAAACCGGCCGAGGCCGCTCACTCCGTCACGGGCTTGGGCCGACGCGCGTGCACCGCCCGCCCCAGCCGGCGCCCCAGCAGCAGCCAACCCAACAGCGCACCCGTGGTGTTGAGGATGACGTCGTCGATGTCGAAGGCCCGGCCGGTGATCAGCGCACCCTGGGTCAGCTCCACCATCAGCATCACCAGCGCGGTGAGGAGCAGGACTTGGAGCACGCCCCGCGCCCGGGGGGCCAGCACCGGCACCAGCACGCCGAACGGCACGCCCAGCAGGATGTTCCCCCCGACCTGCTTCAGGGTCTCTCGCACCGTCCCGTAGTCGAAGTACGCCTTCAGCGAGTTGCCCGGATGCATGTTGCTGTGCGTCAGCGCCTCCGACGCGGGCGACGGTTCCAGCGTGACCCGGGCCAGCGCGATGGCGAACGCCACCATGAACACGAACGCCAGCACCATGATCGGCAGCCGGATCGGCAGCGGCAGCGGCCTGCGCTCCGCCACCACGGGCGCCGGCCGGGGAGCCTGCTCGGGCTCGGTCTTCTCCAGGTGCTCCCGCCGCCAAGGAGTGCGCAGTACGGTCGGCAGGCGTAGGGCGGTACGGGCCATGCGGTGGTCCTCCAGTCGTGAACATCCCCGTGCGAAGCAGCGAGTGCCCCGTGGACGGCCGGTGATGCCGCCCACGGGGCAAGGCGTCAGGAGTCGTACGACACGCGCACGTCCTTGAAGCCGAGGGAGCGCAGCAGACCCTGGAGCATGCCGGTGGTGTTGGACTCGGCGCGCTTGGTCAGCTCGCTGTCCCGGGCGGCCTCCCCGATGTGCTTGACGGCCAGTTTCTGCACCGCCTGCTCGCCGTTGGGGTTGTCCGAGAACAGATCGCCGAGCCGGTCGAGCAGACCGCGCTGCTTGGACACGGCGTAGGAGCGGTCCGGGTCCAGCGCGGGCTTGCCGAGCTGCGCGTGCGGCAGCTTCAGCACGGCGGAGGTGCGGTCGTCGTTCACCGTCACGTCCTTGTCGCCGACCTTGCCGAGGTCCACATAGGCGTCCACGGTGCCCGCGCCGACGTACAGCGTGCGGGTGCCGCGCAGCGCGTCGGGCAGGTACTTGGCGTTCTTCTCCAGATCCACGACGACCTGGAAGTTGCCCGAGGCGGCCTGGTAGCGGCTCATGTCCTGGATGGACTGCAGCAGCGCCGGGCCCGAGCGGTCCCGGGACTCGGTGCCGAACAGGTCCTTGATGCCGGGCAGCACGGCCAGCCGTATCCCGGCGAACAGCAGCACGAGCACCAGGGCGATGCCCGCCAGTACCTTGACCCAGAACGGCGTCCGCCGCCGGGGCCGCTGCTGGACCGGTGTCGTGCCGCCGGCCGTAGTCGTCTTCTCCACGGTTCTCCCTTCCCCCTCCTCGGATGCCCACCAAGTAAGCGAACAGGCAAGCGAGGTGACCACCCCGTCCTGCTGATGTACGTACCCCCGCCGTACCCGTACGAGACCCGCCACGCCAGGCGTCCGGGCCGGGCCGGGCGGCCGGTAGCATGGCCGCCCAGCCCGTACCGATCATGCGAGGAGCGGATCGTGCGAGACATCGCCGTCTTCAGCGGCAGCGCCCATCCCCGGCTGGCCGAGGAGGTGTGCGCGCACCTGGGCGTCCCCCTCAGTCCGGCCCGGGTCAGCAGGTTCGCCAACGACTGCCTGGAGGTACAGCTGCGGGCCAACTGCCGGGAACGGGACGTGTTCCTGCTCCAGCCGCTGGTCAGGCCGGTGCAGGAGCACCTGGTGGAGCTGCTGATGATGTGCGACGCGGCCCGCGGTGCCTCGGCGGCCCGGATCACCGTCGTCATGCCGCACTACTCCTACGCCCGTTCCGACAAGAAGGACACGCCCCGCATCTCGCTCGGCGGCCGTCTGGTCGCGGACCTGCTGGTGGCGGCGGGCGCGAGCCGGGTGCTCACCATGACGCTGCACGCCCCCCAGGTGCACGGCTTCTTCTCGGTTCCGGTCGACCATCTGCACGCGCTGCGCGAACTGGCCGTGCACTTCCGGCAGTACGACCTGTCCCGCACCACGGTGGTCTCCCCGGACCTCGGCAACGCCAAGGAGGCCGCCGCCTTCGCCCGGCTGCTCGGCGCCCGGGTCGCCGCCGGTGCCAAACAGCGGTTCCCGGACGACCGGGTCAGCATCAGCTCGGTGATCGGCGACATCACCGGCCGGGATGTGATCGTGCTGGACGACGAGATCGCCAAGGGCAGCACGGTGCTCGAACTGCTGGACCGGCTGCGCGAGTTGGGTCCGCGCTCGATCCGGGTCGCCTGCACCCACGGGCTGTTCGCGGCGGGCGCCCTGAAGCGGCTGGGCGAGCAGCCGGACGTGCTGGAGATCGTCTGCACCAACACCGTCCCGGTCCCGGAGGACGAGCGCACCGACAAGCTCCGGGTGCTGTCCATCGCCCCGGCCCTGGCGGAGGCGGTCCGGCGCATCCATGACGGGGAATCGGTGAGCGCCCTGTTCGAGCAGCCGGCGGAAGGATAGAGGCCGTCCCGCAGTGCCGACTCCGGGACCGGGTGCGGGGGCAGGATCTGGTGCAGGTCCGTGGCCGCGAGGACGCGCGGGGTCGGCGGATGGACGCAGACCAGCCGGAGGCGTCCGCCGCCTGCCGGTACCCGGCACCGGGCCCGGTGCACCAGGCGCAGCCCCGGGCAGTCGAAGAACCCCACCGGACGCGGGTCCATGACGACACGGGCGGGCCGGCGGCCGGTGAGCCGGTCCAGCAGGGGTGAGGCCTCCACCGCCGAAGCGATGGCGATCTCACCCCGTGACTCCAGCACGCTGTACCCGTCGCCGGCCGGGTGGTCAGCGCCTGGCCGGGGCCGTGCCCGGGTAGGGCCAGCTGCCCGTGGAGCGCGCGACCGCCTTGGCCCGCGTACGGTCCACCACGCTGCGCGCCACCGCGAAGATCGCGCCCTGCACCGCCGCCGCCAGCAGGATCTCGCCCCAGCCGCGGTCCGGGTCCAGCGGGTCGGGCGCCTCCTCCTCGTGCCGGATCACCGCCCACGCCTTCCGGAACGCCAGCCCGGCCAGCGCACCGCCGGCCCAGCTGATCGCGAAGCCGACCGGTCGGTGGAGGAGGGGTGCCTTGATCCTGCTGACGTTCCTGCTCTTGTTCGCCATGTGCCACTCCTTCCTCACCGGGCCCGAGTCCTCTCCCGGGAGCCCCCGACCTCCCCCGTCCGGGCCCGTGTGATCCTCTCCGCCGGGGGCAGTCGGCGACAGGTGAGCGCTACTTCGGAAAAGCAGCCGGAAACGACGACCGGCGACAGTGACGGCCAGGAGGCCGCCAAGAGCGACGGAAACACCCGCGTCACCGTGCTCGTGGCCCTCGGCGCGAACCTGGTGATCGCGGTGGCCAAGGCCGTCGGCGGGATCTTCGCGGGCTCGCCCGCCCTGCTGTCGGAGGCCGCGCACTCGGTCGCCGACAGCTTGAACGAGGTATTCCTGCTGGCCGCGCTGCGCCGCAGCCGCCGTCCCCCGGACGCCCGTCATCCCTTCGGCTACGGCAAGGAACGGTTCTTCTGGTCCCTGCTGGCCGCGGTCGGGATCTTCGTCATGGGCGGCTGCTTCTCCTTCTTCCAGGGCTTCGAGGCGATCAAGAGCGGTGGCGACGAGAAGTTCAGCGGCTATGTCGCGGGCCTCGTCGTGCTCGGCGTCGCCCTCGTCGCCGAGGGCCTGTCCCTGGTCCGGGCGGTACGCCAGGCGCACCGGCAGGGTGTCGGCGTCGGCGACGTACAGGACCCCGCGCTGCGCACCGTGCTGGCCGAGGACGGCACGGCGGTGCTCGGCGTGACCTTCGCCGCCATCGGCATGGTGCTGCACATGCTCACCGGGCAGGCCCTCTGGGAGGGCTGCGCGTCCATCCTGATCGGCGCCCTGCTGGTCTACGTCGCCTACCGGCTCGGCCGCGACGCCCGCGACCAGCTCATCGGCGAGGCCGCCGACCCGGAACAGACCGCCCGGATACGGGAACTGCTGCGGGCCCAGCCGGAGATCGACAGCGTGGAGGCGCTGTTCACGATGAAGACCGGCATCGACTCCGCCCTGGTGGCGGCCCGGGTCGACCTGGTGCCGGGCATGGACAGCGAGGAGGTCGAGGAGGTCGCCGTACGCATCAAGCGGTCCGTCGCCGAGATGTTCCCCGACACCGGGCAGATCTTCCTCGACGTGACCGACCGCGACGCGAGCGACCGCCCGCCCGGCGAGGCACACGAAAGCCCCGCCGCGACGGGGGAGCGCGGCGGGGCCTGACCCTCACGTGCCCGCCGGGGGACGGTTCACACCCGCCGTGCGCGGGATGTGCGCGAACCGTCCCCCGGCGGCCGCTCAGCCCGCGGCCGCTTGCTCCAGGACGAAGACCGGGATCTCCCGGTCGGTCTTCTCCTGGTACTCGGCGTACGGCGGGAAGGCGGCGACGGCCCGCTCCCACCACTGCGCCTTCTCGTCGCCCGTGACCTCGCGGGCCCGCATCTCCCGCTTGACCGGCCCGTCCTGGAGCTCGACCTCGGGATCGGCCTGGACGTTGAAGTACCAGACCGGGTGCTTGGGCGCGCCGCCCAGGGACGCGACCGCGGCGTACGTCCCGTCGTGCTCCACCCGCATCAGCGGCGTCTTGCGGATCTTGCCACTGCGGTTGCCGCGCGTGGTTAGGATGATCACCGGCATCCCGGTGTCCCGCAGCGTCGTCCCCTCCGTCCCGCCGGACCTCTCGTACTCCTCGACCTGATCGCGCACCCACTGCTCCGGGCTCGGCTCGTACTCGCCCTCAAGAGGCATCGCTTCGTCCCCTTCATCGTGTTCGTCGTGTTCGTCGTGTCGTCGTGCTCGGCCGGCCTCACGCCCGCGGTCCATCGCGGGCACCGGGGGCCGCCGGGATCATCCGTACCGCGTACCCGCTCGGCCATGCGCGTGAACGGCCGGATCTCGCGGCCGGTCCGGGGCCGGGGTGGGCGAAAAGGGGCGTACGCGACGACACTGGGAGGACCGATGTGCGTCGGACGAGCGGATTCCGGTGCCCGGACACCTCCGGCGGACGCGCTTGTCCGGCCAGATCCGGCGGTTCACCGATCTGGCCGAACTTGGCGTCGCCCTATAGGTGCCCTGGGCATCTAATGGTGATCGGTTCGAGGCACCTCTTCGTCTGCGAGGTCTATCCCATGACGGAACTGACGGACACCACCGTCCCGGCGAAGGCGACCGACCCCGTCGCCTTCCCGCAGGACCGCACCTGTCCCTACCACCCGCCCACCGGGTACGGCCCGCTGCGCGAGGGGCGGCCCGTGTCCCGCGTCACCCTGTACGACGGCCGGCAGGTCTGGGCCGTCTCCGGGCACTCCGCGGCCCGCGCGCTGCTCGCCGACCCACGCCTGTCCAGCGACCGGCGCCGCCCCGAGTTCCCCATGCCCACCGCCCGGTTCGCCGGGGTCCGGGACCGCCGGGTCGCCCTGCTCGGCCTGGACGACCCCGAGCACCAGATCCAGCGGCGGATGATGATCCCCTCGTTCACCGTGAAACGCGCCGCCGCGCTGCGGCCCGCCATCCAGGGGATCGTCGACGACCTCCTGGACACGATGATCGAGCACGGGCCCGGGGCCGAGCTGGTGTCAGCCTTCGCGCTGCCCGTGCCGTCGATGGTCATCTGCGACCTGCTCGGGGTGCCGTACGCCGACCACGAGTTCTTCGAGGAGCAGTCCCGCAGGCTGCTGCGCGGGCCGACTGCCGAGGACAGCCAGAACGCCCGCAAGGAGCTGGAGACCTACCTCGGCGCCCTCATCGACACCAAGGTCGCCCACCCCGAGCCCGGCGAGGGGGTACTGGACGACCTGGTCCACAAGCAGCTCGGCGAGGGCGCGCTGGACCGGGCCGAGGTCGTCTCGCTGGCGGTCATCCTGCTGGTCGCCGGCCACGAGACCACCGCCAACATGATCTCGCTGGGCACCTACACCCTGCTCCAGCACCCCGAACGGCTGGCCGAGCTGCGCGCCGACCCCGCGCTGCTGCCCACCGCCGTGGAGGAGCTGATGCGGATGCTCTCCATCGCCGACGGCCTGCTCCGGGTGGCCGTCGAGGACATCGAGGTCGAGGGGGTGACCATCCGCGCCGGGGACGGCGTGATGTTCTCCACCTCGGTGATCAACCGCGACGACTCCGTGTACGCGGACCCCGACGCGCTCGACTGGACCCGCTCCGCCCGCCACCACGTCGCCTTCGGCTTCGGCATCCACCAGTGCCTGGGGCAGAACCTGGCGCGCGCGGAGCTGGAGATCGCCCTCGGCACCCTGCTCGCCCGGCTGCCCGGCCTGCGCCTCGCGGTACCGGCCGAGGAGATCCCGTTCAAGCCCGGCGACACGATCCAGGGGATGCTGGAACTCCCCGTGACCTGGTAAGAGGCTTCTCGCCATGCACACCGACATCGAGATCGACCAGGACCTCTGCATCGGGGCGGGCCAGTGCACACTGGCCGCGCCGAGCGTCTTCACCCAGGACGACGACGGCTACAGCACGCTGCTGCCGGGCGCCGAGGACGGAGCGGGCAGCCCGATGGTCCGCGAGGCGGCACGCGCCTGCCCGGTCGGCGCGATCACCGTCACCGAGAGCTGAACCGCCCTTGTAGGGTTTCCCGGTGACCGATCCCGCCGGGAAACCCTTCCTCTATGTCGTCGTCTGCGCGGCCGGTGTCGCCTCCGGCGTCGGCACGCTGATCGCCGGCGCCCAGGAGCGGGGCTGGGAGGTGGGCGTGATCGCCACCCCGGCGGCCATGAACGGCTTCTTCGACGCGGCCGGCACCGAGTCCCGCACCGGCCGCCCGGTCCGCTCCGCCTGGCGTTCACCGGCCGACCCGCGTCCCTTCCCGCCGCCGGACGCGGTCGTGGTGGCCCCGGCGACCTTCAACACCGTCAACAAGTGGGCTTCGGGCATCGCGGACACCCTGGCCGTCGGCACCCTCTGCGAGGCGCTCGGGCTGGGGGTGCCGATCGCGGTGCTGCCCAGCGTGGGCGATGCGCTGGCCGCCCACCCCGCCTACCAGGAGAGCCTGACCCGGCTGCGCGGGCTCGGCGTCCGCTTCGGCGACGGCCGGGTGCCGGACGGGTTCGCCTGGACACGCGGGCTGGAGCTGCTGGAACGCCCCTGAGGCGTCAGCCCGTCCGGCGCACGTACCCGGCCTCGCCCGGGGTGGAGACGCCGAGGTCGCGGCGGACGATGCTCAGCCGTGAGCCCCATCCGGCCACCGCCTTGCCGAGGCCCGTGTCGGTGTACTCGATGTCCAGCACCCGGTCGTCGTAGGCGCGGGCGTAGGTCCCGCACTCGTCGTACTGGCCGCACTCCTCGGCCACCGCGAAGTCCAGCCCCGCGCGCTCGCGCTCGCCGGCCAGCTCCGGGGTGTTCTTCTGGCCGACCGCCAGCCGGCGGGCGTGGGCGTGGCCGGTGAGCAGGCGCATGTAGGCGGTCGCGTCGGCGGGGGTGAGCAGGTCGCGGGAGCGGGTGTAGCTGTCGTAGTTGTCGGGCTCGACGGCGTCGTAGCCCCGGTCCGCGCAGCCGTCGATCCAGCGGTCCACCCGCCGCGCCACCCGTTCCCGCTTGCCCGGGGTGCCGATGTCGAGCAGGGGCTCGTCCCAGTCCTCGTCGACGACGACCCGGCCCGCGCGGTCGCGCAGCAGCAGGTCGGCCGGCCAGTCGGCGCGCTCCTGCGGCTGGACCTGGAAGGCGTTGACGTAGCAGACGTTGTACAGCCCCGGCGCGGGGGAGTCGGCGCGGTCGCGGGTGACGACGCGGACCCCGGCGGGCGGGGGATAGGCGCCCCCGATCTGGTAGTCGAACCCGGCGTGCCGGGGCGGCAGCCGGGGAGCCCTCGGTGCCGGGTCCCCGGTGTGGCAGCCGGCCAGGAGCAGGGTGAGGGCGAGGAGGACGGCTCGGCACCCGCCGCGCGGGCTCGTCTCGGTCAGCATCCGCACGATCCAACCCGGCGGCCCGGACCGCGTCAACTCGACGACGGACCGTGCCCGTAATTGTCCGTCCGGATTCTTTTTGGTGCGTCTAGGATTTCGCGTCGGCTGAATGCGGGTCAAGTTCTCGTGCGGACCTGCCTTCCCACGGGAGCTCTCTTGTTCCGTGCTGTCGCCCTGTGCGAAAGTGTGCCTTCTGGTGGCGTGAGCGATTTCCCTCCGCGGAGCAGGAGTTGGTGTCGCCTCGTCCGTCGTCCTGTCAATTGGTACGGACCTTATTCCGTGTGGATTCTGGAGGAATAGCGCGTGAAGGGCGAAGGGCCGTCGAATTCCGAGGATTCCGCGGGGCCGTTCGGTATCTCCGACGGCGAACTGAGTGCGGAACTCCAGAAGTGGACGGTATCGGCGTCCGCCCTCCATCCCGTCGGTGAACTCCTCGACCGGCACTGGGCCGCCGCCTTCGCCTACGCCCGGCTGTGCGCCGACGGGTCGCGCGCGGCGGGCATGCTGACCACGGCCGCGTTCACCCGGCTTTTCGGCGAGTCGCTGCGCCAGGCCGGGCCCTCCGCCGCCTGGCGCCCCCAACTCCTGGTCGCGATAAGGCGGATCGCCGCCGAATGGGACACCGACGGCCGGCAGGAACTCCTGCACCCCGCGCTGCGGCCCGAGCCGGGAAGCGGGGAGCGCGCCGCCGCCCGGCTGCTCCCGGC
>NZ_JBHXLV010000034.1:0-42866 GCF_042721685.1 Streptomyces sp. NPDC058459
GGCGAAGGGGCCCTGGAACGGCCGATGTGAAAGGACCCCAAGGCAGGCGATCACGCGCTACGGCAGCTGCGCGGCCCGCGCCTCCCGGCGGTTGTCGCGGAAGTTGTTCACCCGGCGTGCCGTGGCGAACAGCGGGATCACCGCGCCCATGACCAGCTGGAGCGCGCAGCCCGCCTGGAGGAGGAGCTGTCCGCCCGGGGCGTCGAAGGCCCAGGCGGCCAGCAGCCCCATCGAGAGGACGATCCAGCCGAGCATGGCACCGGCCAGGTGGCCGCGCGGCTTCGGGTACTCGACCCGGCTCACCATCAGCCAGGCGGTGCCCAGGACGGCCAGCAGCGTGGCCGGGAAGGGCAGCTCAAGCAGCACGATCGAGACGACCGTCAGCGCGCCGAACGGCGAGGGCATGCCCTGGAACATGCCGTCCTTCAGCGTCACGCACGAGAACCGCGCGAGCCGCAGCACGACGGCGAGCAGCACCACGATCGCCCCGACCGCGGCCACCCGCTGGTGCGCGTCGTCCGCGACCATGCCGTAGACCAGGACGAAGTACGCCGGGGCCAGGCCGAAGCTGATCAGGTCGGAGAGGTTGTCCAGCTCCGCGCCCATCGGGGAGGAGCGCAGCTTGCGCGCCACCAGCCCGTCGAAGAGGTCGAAGACCGCCGCGCAGAGCATGAGGATGACCGCCGTGGCCGCGCTGTGGCGGGCCATGCCGGATTCCTGGCTGCCGGTGAGGTGCGGGATGAGGATGCCGGTGGTGGTGAAGTACACCGCCATGAAGCCGCAGGTCGCGTTGCCGAGCGTGAGGGTGTCCGCTATCGACAGGCGCATGGAGAGGGGCATCTCCTCCTCGTCGTCCGCCTCGTCTGCCTCGGGCACCCAGCCCGCCTGTGTCTCTGGATCAATCACGGTCAATGCGAGTCACCCCAGCCACGGTCTTCTGACCGACCTCGACCGCGACCTCCACGCCCTGAGGCAGATAGAGGTCGACACGCGAGCCGAAGCGGATCAGACCGATGCGGTCGCCCTGCTCCACCTTCGTGCCCTCAGGGATGTAGGGCACGATGCGACGGGCGACCGCGCCCGCGATCTGGATCATCTCGATGTCGCCGAGTTCGGTGTCGAAATGCCAGACTACGCGCTCGTTGTTCTCGCTCTCCTTGTTGAAAGCAGGAACAAAGCCGCCGGAGATGTGCTCGACCGACGTCACGGTGCCCGAGAGGGGCGCGCGGTTGACGTGGACATTGAGCGGGCTCATGAAGATGGCTACGCGGGTGCGGCCGTCCTTCCAGGGCATGATGCTCTGCACCACACCGTCGGCGGGCGAGATGACGCGGCCCGTGGCGATCTCGCGCTCGGGGTCGCGGAAGAACCACAGCATGCCCGCCGCGAGAGCGGTGACGGGCACGGCGACGGCCTTGGCGGCGCCCGAGCGGCGCGCCCGCGCCAGACTGAGGGCCGCGGTGGCGACGGTCGGGAGGAGCCACGGCGATGCTCCGCGCGCGAGGCGTACCCCGCCGGCTCGGCTGTCGCTGGGTGCAGAGGTTTGGCTGTGGGACATGGATGACCTTCGTAGCGGATGATGCCGCGCAATGACGGGGGACGGCGGCTTTCCGGGGATCGTACCGGGCGCGGGGCGCAACTGGGTAAGCCAGGAAGCCGAGTCGGCGGCCGAAGAGCGTCGACGGGGTGTGATCTTCTTCTCGGCGAAAACACCCCGTCTCGGGACAATCAGCCCTGGAACCGATACTCTTCGAGCAGTCGGCGGCCGATGATCATTTTCTGGATCTCGGCGGTACCCTCGCCGATCAGCAGCATCGGCGCCTCACGGTACAGGCGCTCGATCTCGTACTCCTTGGAGAAGCCGTAGCCGCCGTGGATGCGGAAGGCGTCCTCCACGACCTCCTTGCAGTACTCGGAGGCGAGGTACTTGGCCATTCCCGCCTCCAGGTCGTTTCGCTGCCCGGAGTCCTTTTTGCGTGCCGCGTTGACCATCATCGCATGCGCGGCCTCGACCTTGGTCGCCATCTCGGCCAGCTTGAACTGGATGGCCTGGTGCTGGGCGATCTGCTTGCCGAAGGTGTGGCGCTGCTGGGCGTACCGGACGCCCAGCTCGAACGCGCGCTGGGCGACACCGCAGCCACGGGCCGCGACGTTGACCCGGCCGACCTCGACGCCGTCCATCATCTGGTAGAAACCCCTGCCCGTGACGCCGC
Organism: Streptomyces sp. NPDC058459; assembly: GCF_042721685.1. Classification (NCBI taxonomy): domain Bacteria; kingdom Bacillati; phylum Actinomycetota; class Actinomycetes; order Kitasatosporales; family Streptomycetaceae; genus Streptomyces; species Streptomyces sp. NPDC058459. The sequence continues at coordinate 2,214 of NZ_JBHXLV010000034.1, forward strand.
CGAGCACCCGGTCGGCGGGCACCCGCAGACCGTCCATGATCAGCTCGGTGGTGTCGACGCCCTTGTAGCCCATCTTGTCGATCTTGCCGGGGACGGTGAGACCGGGGCGTACCTCGCCGAACCCGGGCTCCTTCTCCACCAGGAACGTCGTCATGGACCTGTGGGGCGCGGTGCCCTCGGGGTGTCCTTCGTCACTCCGGACCAGCACGGCGACCAGCGAGGACGTGCCGCCGTTCGTCAGCCACATCTTCTGGCCGTCCAGGACGTACTCCTCGCCGTCCTTCACCGCCTTGGACGTGATGGCCGACACGTCCGAGCCGAGCGCCGGCTCCGACATCGAGAACGCGCCCCGGATGTCGCCCGCCGCCATTCGGGGCAGGAAGTGGTCCTTCTGCTCCCGCGTGCCGTGCTGCTTGAGCATGTACGCCACGATGAAGTGCGTGTTGATGATCCCGGAGACCGACATCCAGCCGCGCGCGATCTCCTCCACGCACAGCGCGTAGGTGAGCAGCGACTCGCCCAGACCCCCGTACTCCTCGGGGATCATCAGACCGAAGAGGCCCAGTTCCCTCAGGCCGTCCACGATCGCTTGCGGGTACTCGTCGCGGTGCTCCAGCTCGGTTGCGACCGGGATGATCTCCTTGTCCACGAAGTCGCGGACGGTGGAGAGGATCTCCTGCTGGATGTCCGTCAGACCTGCGGTCTGGGCGAGGCGCGCCATCTACTTCACCTGCTCCTTGAGCTCCGGGCGGCCGGGCTGCTCTCCGCCGCGCTCCTCGATGTACGTCTCGGTGGGCACCATGACCTTGCGGCGGAAGACGCACACCAGGGTGCCGTCCTGCTTGTAGCCCTTGGTCTCGACGTGCACGATCCCGCGGTCGTTCTTCGACTTCGACGGCCACTTGTCGAGCACGGTCGTCTCGCCGTAGACGGTGTCGCCGTGGAAGGTCGGCGCCACGTGCTTCAGCGACTCGATCTCCAGGTTGGCGATCGCCTTGCCGGACACGTCCGGCACCGACATGCCGAGCAGCAGCGAGTAGACGTAGTTGCCGACCACCACGTTCTTGCCGAAGTCGGTCGTGCTTCCGGCGTAGTTGGCGTCCAGGTGGAGCGGGTGGTGGTTCATGGTGAGGAGGCAGAAGAGGTGGTCGTCGTACTCGGTGACCGTCTTTCCGGGCCAGTGCTTGTACACCGCCCCGACCTCGAACTCCTCGTAGGTGCGCCCGAACTGCATGCTCACGCCTCCGGAATCTCGAACTTGGACGTCCGCCGCATCCCGGCCGCGCGGCCCTTGCCCGCGATGACCAGGGCCATCTTGCGGCTGGCCTCGTCGATCATCTCGTCCCCGAGCATCGCCGAACCCTTCCTTCCGCCCGCCTCGGAGGTGCAGTACTCGTAGGCGTCGAGGATCAGCTCGGCGTGGTCGTAGTCCTCCTGCGAGGGCGAGAAGACCTCGTTGGCCGCCTCCACCTGACCGGGGTGCAGCACCCACTTGCCGTCGAAGCCGAGGGCGGCGGCGCGGCCGGCCACCTCGCGGAAGCCGTCGACGTTCTTGATCTGGAGGTAGGGGCCGTCGATCGCCTGGAGGTCGTTGGCGCGGGCGGCCATCAGAATCCTCATCAGGATGTAGTGGTAGGCGTCCGCCGGATAGCCGGGCGGCTGCTCGCCCACGACCAGCGACTTCATGTTGATGGAGGCCATGAAGTCGGCCGGGCCGAAGATGATCGTCTCGACGCGCGGGGACGCCTGCGCGATCTCGTTGACGTTGTTGAGGCCCTGCGCGTTCTCGATCTGCGCCTCGATGCCGATCCGGCCGACCTCGAAGCCCATCGTCTTCTCGATCTGGGTGAGCAGCAGGTCGAGGGCCACGATCTGCTGGGCGTTCTGCACCTTGGGCAGCATGAGGCAGTCCAGGTTCGGGCCGGCGCCCTCGACCACCGTCACGACATCGCGGTACGTCCATTCGGTCGTCCAGTCGTTCACCCGCACGACCCGCGTCTTGCCCGTCCAGTCGCCCTCGTTCAGGAACTTGACGACGGTGTGCCGCGCCTCCGGCTTGGCGAGCGGCGCGCACGCGTCCTCCAGGTCCAGGAAGACCTGGTCGGCGGGCAGCCCCTGCGCCTTCTCCAGGAAGCGCGGGTTGCTCCCCGGCACCGCCAGACAGGAGCGGCGCGGACGCAGACGGTTGACAGTCATGCGGGGACCTCCAGGGGGTCGAGCTTGTTCGCTGTGCGGATCTCGTCGACGATACGGCCGATGATTCCGGTGATGTCGAAGTCCTTCGGGGTGAACACGGCCGCGACACCGGCCGACTTCAGCAGTTCGGCGTCGGCGCCCGGGATGATCCCGCCCGCGATCACCGGGATGTCGTGCGCCCCGGCCTCGCGCAGCCGGTCCAGCACGTCCGGCACCAGTCGGGCGTGCGAGCCGGACAGGATGGACAGGCCGACCGCGTGCACGTCCTCCGCGAGGGCCGCGTCCACGATCTGCTCCGGGGTCAGCCGGATGCCCTGGTAGACCACCTCGAACCCGGCGTCACGGGCGCGTACGGCGATCTGCTCGGCGCCGTTGGAGTGCCCGTCCAGGCCCGGCTTGCCGATCAGGAACCGCAGCTTGCCCACGCCCAGGTCGCGTGCGGTGGCGTCCACCCGGGCCCGCACCCCGGCCATCGCGGACCCCGCCTCGGCGGGCACCGCCACCGGGGCGGAGGAGACGCCGGTCGGCGCCCGGTACTCGCCGAACACCTCGCGCAGCGCCCCCGTCCACTCGCCGGTCGTGACTCCGGCGCGGGCGCACTCCAAGGTGGCCTCCATGAGGTTGGCGGTGCCCTTGGCTGCCTCCTTCAGCCTCTCCAGCGCCTTGCAGGGGCGCGGGTGGTTGAAGGGCGGCTGGTAGCGGGTGTCCCGCCAGGTGCCGAGCGCCGTGATCACCCGGTTCTCGACGGCCGGGTCGACCGTCTGGATCGGGGTGTCCAGGTCGGCGGTGAGCGGGTTGGGCTCGGTGGTCTCGAAGATGTTGACGCCGATGATCCTCTCGTCGCCGGACTCGATCCGCGCCCGCCGCTCGGCGTGCGAGGCCACCAGCCGGGCCTTCAGATAACCCGTTTCGACGGCGGCCATCGCGCCGCCCATCTCCTCGATCCGGGCCATCTCCGCGAAGGACTCGTCCACCAGGGCGGACACCTTCTCCTCGATGACGTGGCTGCCGGCGAAGATGTCCTCGTACTCCAGCAGGTCGCTCTCGTGGGCCAGCACCTGCTGGATGCGCAGCGACCACTGCTGGTCCCAGGGGCGGGGCAGGCCCAGCGCCTCGTTCCAGGCGGGCAGCTGCACGGCACGCGCGCGTGCGTCCTTCGACAGCGTCACGGCCAGCATCTCCAGCACGATCCGCTGGACGTTGTTCTCCGGCTGCGCCTCGGTCAGGCCGAGCGAGTTGACCTGGACGCCGTAGCGGAACCGGCGCTGCTCGGGGTCCTCGATGCCGTACCGCTCGCGGGTGACCCGGTCCCAGATGCGGCCGAACGCCCGCATCTTGCACATCTCCTCGACGAAGCGGACGCCCGCGTTGACGAAGAAGGAGATCCGGGCCACCACGTCGCCCATCCGCTCCTCGGGCACCTGGCCGGAGTCACGCACCGCGTCGAGCACCGCGATGGCGGTGGACATGGCGTACGCGATCTCCTGGACCGGCGTGGCGCCGGCCTCCTGGAGGTGGTAGCTGCAGATGTTGATCGGGTTCCACCTGGGGATGTGGGACACCGTGTACGCGATCATGTCGGTCGTCAGCCGGAGCGAGGGCCCCGGCGGGAAGACGTGCGTCCCGCGCGAGAGGTACTCCTTGACGATGTCGTTCTGGGTCGTGCCCTGGAGCCGGGTGATGTCCGCACCCTGCTCCTCGGCGACGACCTGGTAGAGCGCCAGCAGCCACATGGCGGTCGCGTTGATCGTCATCGAGGTGTTCATCTGGTCCAGGGGGATGTCCTGGAACAGCCTGCGCATGTCACCCAGGTGCGAGACGGGCACGCCGACCCGGCCGACCTCGCCGCGGGCGAGGATGTGGTCGGCGTCGTAGCCGGTCTGGGTGGGCAGGTCGAACGCCACCGACAGACCGGTCTGGCCCTTGGCGAGGTTGCGCCGGTACAGCTCGTTGGACGCCTCCGCCGTCGAGTGCCCGGCATAGGTCCGCATGAGCCACGGACGGTCCTTCTGACGCGCCTTGGGCGCCTGACGCTCTGTCACGGGTCGCTCCTCAGACGTTCCGGAAGCGGTTGATCGCGTCGATGTGCTCGGCGCGCAGCTCGGCGTCGCGGACGCCGAGTCCCTCCTCGGGGGCCAGGCACAGCACGCCGACCTTGCCCTGGTGGAGGTTGCGGTGCACGTCGTACGCGGCCTGGCCGGTGTCCTCCAGGGAGTACACCTTGGACAGCGTCGGGTGGATCCTGCCCTTGGCGATCAGGCGGTTGGCCTCCCACGCCTCGCGGTAGTTGGCGAAGTGGGAGCCGATGATGCGCTTGAGCGACATCCACAGATAGCGGTTGTCGTACTCGTGCATGTAGCCCGAGGTCGAGGCGCAGGTGGTGATGGTGCCGCCCTTGCGGGTGACGAAGACGCTCGCGCCGAAGGTCTCGCGGCCGGGGTGCTCGAAGACGATGTCGATGTCCTCGCCGCCGGTCAGCTCGCGGATGCGCTTGCCGAAGCGCTTCCACTCCTTGGGGTCCTGGGTCTGCTCGTCCTTCCAGAACTTGTAGCCCTCGGCGTTGCGGTCGATGATCGCCTCGGCGCCCATCGAGCGGCAGATGTCGGCCTTCTGGTCGCTGGAGACGACACAGACCGGGTTGGCGCCGCCCGCCAGCGCGAACTGGGTGGCGTACGAGCCGAGCCCGCCGCTCGCGCCCCAGATCAGCACGTTGTCGCCCTGCTTCATCCCGGCGCCGTTGCGGGAGACGAGCTGGCGGTAGGCGGTGGAGTTGACCAGGCCGGGGGCGGCGGCCTCCTCCCAGCTCAGGTGGTCCGGCTTCGGCATCAGCTGGTTGGACTTGACGAGGGCTATCTCCGCCAGCCCCCCGAAGTTGGTCTCGAAGCCCCAGATGCGCTGCTCGGGGTCGAGCATCGTGTCGTTGTGGCCGTCGGAGGACTCCATCTCGACGGACAGACAGTGCGCGACGACCTCGTCACCGGGCTTCCAGGCGTTCACGCCGGGGCCGGTGCGCAGGACGACGCCCGCGAGGTCCGAGCCGATGATGTGGTACGGCAGGTCGTGCCGCTTGGCCAGCTCGTTCGTGCGGCCGTAGCGCTCCAGGAACCCGAAGGTGGACAGCGGCTCGAAGATCGAGGTCCACACCGAGTTGTAGTTCACCGAGGAGGCCATGACGGCCACCAGGGCCTCGCCCGGACCCAGCTCGGGCAGCGGCACCTCGTCGAGGTGGGTGGACTTGCGCGGGTCCTTGTCGTGGGTCTCCAGGCCCGCGAACATCTCCGTGTCGTCCTTGTGCACGGTGATCGCGCGGTACGACTCGGGCAGCGGGATGGCGGCGAAGTCGGCGGACGTGGCGTCCTGCGACTGGATCGCGGTGAGGATGTCCTTGACGGTCACGGTATTGCCTCCGGCGGTGAGCGCCCTGAGGGAGGGGCGCTGGGGTTTCGTCGGTGCGGGAAGTGCGCTCGGGGGTGCGAGGGGTGTGCCGTCGGTCGACGGCTGATGCTTCGGCGGCGCTTTGTGGCGCGGGAGGTTGCCTGTGACGCAGGCGTCCGGACGCGCGAGCCGGGTGGCTCGCGGGGACAGCCGACGCGCGGGATCTCGCTACGCGCCGGCCCTCCGGACACTCCCAACGTATGACACCGCGTGTCAGGCGGCAAGGCACTGAGTGCCAGAACCTGCCCTCATATGAAATCTTTACGTAACAAATGAGCGATGATCGATCGAACGGGCCCCGGCAGACGCCGGAAAACGGGCCCGGACATGGCAGAACGGCCACCCCGGGGGGTGGCCGTCGTCACAGCGGGAGACGCGTGCTCAGCGCTCCTTGAGTGCCTGTTCGATGGTCCGCATGACCTCGTCCAGCGGGGCGTCGGTACGGGCGACCGTCACCAGCACCTCCCCGTGCGCGGAGACCGCCGCCGGAGCGGCCGTGGCGGCCGGGCTCCGGCCGGCGCCGATGCCGCTGCCGAAGGTACGGCGCACGATGGCGAAGGCATGGTCCAGCTGCGCCTCCACATCGCCCTGGCCGTCCGCCCGCAGCCAGCGCCGCAGCACGTGGTTGTGGGCGGTGACCACGGCGGAGGCGGCCACCTCGGCCAGCAGCGGGTCGTCGTTGGCGTCGTCGGCGTGCGCCCGCTCGTCGAAGTGGCCCAGCAGATAGCGGGTGAACAGGCGCTCGTAGCGGGCCACCGAGGCGATCTCCGCCTCCCGCAGTGTCGGCACCTCGCGGGTCAGCCGGTAGCGGGCCACCGAGATCTCCGGCTGGGCCGCGTACATCCGCATGACTTCCTTGATCCCGCGGCACACGGTGTCGAGCGGGTGCTCGTGCGCCGGGGCCGCGTTGAGCACCGCCTCGGCCCGGATCAGGGTGTCGTCGTGGTCGGGGAAGATCGCCTCTTCCTTGGAACGGAAGTGGCGGAAGAAGGTGCGCCGCGCGACCCCGGCCGCCGCCGCGATCTCGTCCACCGTGGTCGCCTCGTACCCCTTGGACGCGAAGAGCTCCATCGCGGCGGCCGCCAGTTCCCGGCGCATCTTCAGCCGCTGGGCGGCGGCGCGACCGCCCACCGCCCTCTCCGGGGCGTCGGAGGCGGCGGATGTACGTGAGGACCTGACGGGCTGGGACATGACCCGAACGTACTGCATGGACGCCCCGCCACGCGCGGGTGCCGGGAAGCCCTCGTCCCCGGAGCGGGCGGGGGCCCGGCCGGGCGGGGCGAGGCCGCCCGGTTCGAGCAGCCCGCCCCACTCCGGGCCGTCCCGGAGACCGTCGCCGTCAGCGGCGGGCATACTCGCGGAAGCCCCGGCCGGTCTTGCGGCCGAGGCAGCCCGCCGCCACCAGGTGCTCCAGCAGCGGCGCGGGAGCGAGCCCCGGGTCGCGGAACTCGCGGTGCAGCACCTTCTCGATGGCCAGCGAGACATCGAGACCGACCACGTCCAGCAGTTCGAACGGGCCCATCGGGTAGCCGCCGCCCAGCCGCATCGCCGCGTCGATGTCGTCCAGCGTCGCGTAGTGCTCCTCGACCATCTTGACCGCGTTGTTCAGGTACGGGAACAGCAGCGCGTTCACGATGAAGCCGGCCCGGTCGCCGCAGTCCACCGGGTGCTTGCCGAGGCGGGCGCAGACCTCGCGGACGGTGGCGTGGGTGTCGTCGGCGGTGAGGACCGTGCGCACCACCTCCACCAGCTTCATCGCCGGGGCCGGGTTGAAGAAGTGCATGCCGATCACGTCCTGCGGGCGCGAGGTGGCGCGGGCGCAGGCCACGACGGGCAGCGAGGAGGTGGTGGTGGCCAGGACCACGCCCGGCCTGCACACCTTGTCCAGCGCCTGGAAGAGCTGGAGCTTGACGTCAAGATCCTCCGCGACCGCCTCCACGGCCAGGTCCACGTCCGCGAACGACTCGTAGCCGCCCGCCGGGGTGATCCGCTCCAGGACCCCGGCTGCCGTCTCGGCGGTCAGCCGGCCCTTGGTGACCGAGCGGTCCAGCGACCTGCCGACGCGCGCCCTGGCCGCCTGCGCCTTCTCCTCGGTGCGGGCCGCGAGGACCACCTCGAACCCGGCCTTGGCGAACACCTCGGCGATGCCCGACGCCATCGTGCCGGACCCGGCCACGCCCACCGAGCGCACCGTACGGCCCGCCGTCGCGGCGCCGCCGGGCGCCGGGGTGAGGGCGTCCGGGACGGTCTCGGCGCTACCGGGAGCCGCGTAGGTGTAGAAGCCGCGCCCCGCCTTGCGGCCGGTCAGGCCCGCCTGGCTGAGCTGCTTCAGGATCGGCGTGGGGGCGTGCAGCCGGTCGCCGGACTCGGTGTACATCGCCTCCAGGACCCGGCGGGCGGTGTCCACCCCGATCAGGTCCAGCAGGGCCAGCGGGCCCATCGGCAGACCGCAGCCCAGCCGCATCGCCGCGTCGATGTCCTCGCGGGAGGCGTACCGCGCCTCGTACATCGCGGCGGCCTGGTTCAGATAGCCGAACAGCAGGCCGTCGGCGACGAATCCGGGACGGTCGCCGACCGCGACCGGCTCCTTGCCCAGCTCGACCGCGAGGTCGGTGACGGCGGTGACGGCCTGCGGCGCGGTCAGCACCGAGGACACGATCTCGACCAGCTTCATCGCCTGCACCGGGTTGAAGAAGTGCAGGCCGAGGACGCGCTCGGGGCGGTGCGAGCCGGCGGCGAGCCGGGTGACCGACAGCGCGTTGGTGCCGGTGGCGAGGATCGTCTCCGGCCGCACCACCCGGTCCAGTTCGGAGAGGATCTGCTGCTTGATCTCGTACGACTCCGGGGCCACCTCGATCACGAGGTCGGCGTCGGCCGCCGCCGCGAGGTCGGTCGAGGTGGTGACCCGGTCCAGGACGGCGGCGCGCTCGGGCCCGGTGAGCCGGCCGCGTTCGACGGCTCGGGCGGTGGAGTCCTCCAGCGCCTGGACGCACTTGACGGCCTGCGCGGCGTCGATGTCGATGCCGACGACCTCGCGGCCGGCCCTCGCGAGGACCTCGGTGATACCGGTGCCCATGGTGCCGAGGCCGATCACGGCGACCGTCCGGAGCGGGGAGGGAGGGGTGTGGGACAGGGGAGTGGCCATCGCGGAACTCCAGGAAGAGGGGGTGACGACGAGGGAACGCGCCGGACGCGTGAGCACACGCGCGGGGCGCGGGGATGCGGGTGTCGCCGGGCCGCGAAGCGCATACGCCCGGCGCCGTCTCTGCGGGCGCGCACACGCCCGGGACGGTCCAACTTGCCGACCGGCCCTGTCCCGGAGCCGGGTCGTGCTCTCGACGGTTGCGTCACCAGACCGTCGCCAGCCGAAGCGCGAGTGGGTAACTCGCTCGTCTGAGCTTAACCAGCGAGTAACGAGCGCGCCAGTGGCCGAAGCCAACTCGCTTTGTGATGTACCTCCCTCAGTCGTCACCACACGCCTACGCTGGGTACGTGGACGAAGAGTTGCGAGTGCTCACCGAGCGCGTACGGCAGGAGTCGCGGGGCGGGGCCGCGTACGAGAGGCTGGTGGGCACCGGGGACCACGACGAGCTGGCCGGCGTACTCGTCGCGCCCGGACAGCCGCTGTGGGCAAGGGAGTTGGCCGCGTACCGGCTCGGAGTCGCCGGGGACCGGCGGGCGTTCGAGTCCCTGGTGCTGCTCCTCAACCACCGCGACCCGCCCCGCTGCGCCGCTGCCGCCGAGGCGCTGGCCGCCCTCGGTGACCCGCGCACCGCCCGCGCGGCCGCCGCCCTCGCCACCAACGAACTCCGCGTCGCCTACGCCCTCCAGCCCGTACGCCTCCTCGTCCGGCTGCGCGCACCCGAGTCGGTCCCGGCCCTCATCACCACCCTCGAACGCCGCCTCCGCCCCCACGACCCCTACCGCCGTGTCGCCCTCGCCTGCGTCGACGGCCTCGGCCTGCTGGCCGACGTGAGAGCCAAACGCGTCCTCACCGAGGCCCTGGCCCACCCGGCCCTGGCGGATGCGGCGATGACGGCACTGGGCCGCATCCCGCGTCAGCAGCGGCGGAGTTGAGACCTCACATACCGCACCTCCGGCACCGACGCGCCGTCCTCGGCGCCGTCCGGCCGGAATCCCGCCCGCTCGTAGAAGCGGCGGGCGCGGGTGTTGTCCCGCAGGACCCGGACCAGCACGCGGGGCCGGCCCGCGGTGCACGCGAGGGCCTCGGCGAGGAGGACCCGGCCGACGCCGGTCCCGATGTGCGCGGGATCGGCGTAGAGCGCGTACAACTCGGCGTCCCCGGTGCGGATCTCATGCCGCCAGCCCGTCACGCGGATCTCGGCCACACGGTCGCAGTCGGAGAGGGCCATCGGCCGGACGGTGAGGGTGCTCATGGCGGGAAGCCTAAGGAGGGGCGGCGGCCGGCGTCCCTGGATTTTCCGCTGCCCGCCGGAAGTGGCGGGCACCGGAGGGGACGTCAGCGGCGGAAGCCCAGCAGCCCGTGGAGGGCCGAGCCCTTCGAGGCGGCCGGGGCCGTCTTCGTGTCCAGGGGTTTCGGGGCGGGGGACTTCTCGCAGACCGCGTCCACCTCGCCCCGGCCTCTGGGGACCGTGCCGTCGGTGAGGTAGGCGGTCAGATGGCCGTCCAGGCACGAGTTGCCGGTGAGGGTGAGGCCGTGGTTGCCGCCGCCCTGTTCGACCACGAGGCTGGAGCGGGCCAGGAGGCGGTGGGTCATGAGGCCGCCGGAGTAGGGGGTGGCCGCGTCGTCCGTCGCCTGGAAGAGCAGGGCCGGGGGGAGTTGGCCGTTCGCGATGTCGACCGGCTGCCGAGGGGGCGTGGGCCAGAACGCGCAGGGCGCGTTGTACCAGGCGTTGTTCCAGGTCATGAAGGGCGACTTGCGGTGCGCCGCCCAGGTCTCCCGCGACCAGCGGCGCCAGTCGCGCGGCCAGGGCGCGTCCCGGCACTGGACGGCGGTGTAGACGCTGTAGTTGTTGTCGCCGCCCGCGTCTACGGCGGCGAATTTCTCGTACGCCCGCTCCAGCGGCCCGGTGTCCTTGTCGTGGACCCAGGAGGCGAGGGCCTGGGCGAGGTAGGGCCAGTAGCCGTCGTAGTAGCCGCCCGGCAGGTAGGTGTCCTCCAGCTCGGCGGCGCCGACCTTGCCGCCCGCCGGGTCCTTCGCCAGCGCGGCCCGCAGCGCGTACCAGTCGGCCTCGACCGCCGCGGGGTCGGTGCCCAGGCCGTACGCCTCGTCGTGCGCGGCGATCCACGCCATCAGGGCCTTGTGGCGGGCGTCGAAGGCGTGGTCCTGGGTGAGGTTGTCCTCGTACCAGACGCCGGCCGGGTTCACGATCGAGTCCAGCACCAGCCGGTGCACCCGCGCCGGGAAGAGCCTCGCGTAGACCGTGCCCAGGTAGGTGCCGTAGGAGTAGCCGAGGTAGCTGAGCCGCTCGGCGCCCAGGGCCTCGCGGACGGACTCCAGGTCGCGGGCGGCGGAGACGGTGTCGATGTACGGCAGCAGGTCCGCGTGCGCCTTGCCGCAGGCGGCGGCGAAGGACCGCACCCGGTCCAGGTTCCGCCGCGCCAGCTCGGGGGTGGCCGGGACGGTGTCCGGGCGTACCGGCGCGAAGTGGTCCGGGACGCAGTTCAGCGCCGGGGTGCTCTTGCCGACGCCGCGCGGGTCGAACCCGATGACGTCGTACCGTGCGGCCACCTTCGCGGGCAGCGCGGAGGCGACGAACCCGGCCAGCGCGAGCCCGCTGCCCCCGGGGCCGCCGGGGTTGACCAGCAGGGGGCCCTGGGAGGTCTTGGCGGTGTGCGGTACGCGGGACAGGGCGAGGGTGATCTGCCGCCCGGCGGGCCGCGCGTGGTCCAGCGGGACCTTCAGGGACGCGCACTGGAGGGTCGGGTGGTCGCCGGTGCCGCAGTCCTTCCAGCTCAGGGCCGGCGCGGCGGGTGCGGGGGCGGGGGCGGCCTGGACGGGTACGGCGCCGGCCGAGGCCGCCAGCAGGACGGCCGTCGCGCCCAGTACGGCTGCGCGTGTTCTCATGCGTGGGCACTCCACGGGACGGAGGATGGCGCGGACCGCGCGGGCCGCGGTCCTCGCGGCATCGTCCCTGCGCGCCCCGCCGTGGGAGCCCGTCCGTCCCGTACTTGACCCGAACGGGTCGCCGGATGCCCTCGTACGCGCTCACCTCAGGGTGAGCTGTGTCGGCTTCCGCTCCGCCCGGCCGCTCGACGGGCCGGGCCGGGCGGATGCGCCGGGTCTCGCCCGGCCCGATGCCGTACTCCCGGGCCGGCTCGTGCACCCGGCGGGTGACCCGGCGCTGGTACCAGGTCGGGGCGTAGGAGCCGCCCGCGTACAACCGCTCGTACCGGGTCACCAGGTGCGGGTGGTGCCGGGCCGGCCAGCTCATGAACCACTCCCGCGCGCCGGGCCGCGGATGCCGCACCAGCCGGGTCACCGAGGTGGCCCCGGACTCCGCGACGGCGCGCACGGTGTCGCGGAGCTGGCCGGGCCGGTCGCTGGGGAACGGGATCACCAGCCTCAGTTGCACCGCTCGCTTCACAGATGGTCCGCACGGAAGACGTAGATCCTGTTCTCACCGAGGCCGAAGCCCGCGGGTGGGCCACCACTGACACGAATGCCGCAGCGGCTGGCGGGCCCGTCCCGGTGCAGGCACGGACATCCCTGATCCGGGCAGACAGTTCGCTGACTGCATCCTGACAACAACTTCACCATTGTGCGCGAGTGTGCCTCTCACCATCACCGGTCCGCCAGGAGGCATTTGATGAAGCTTGACGCTCGAAGTCTGATATTCGCGGGGGTGTTGACCGTCGGGGCAACGGGGGTGGGGAGCCCTGCTCACGCAGCCGGTGCGCCGGTTGCCGATCTCCGCAGCAACGACGGCACGCAGGCGGGAGTGCCTGCATTGTTCCTGGCCAACATCGACGACGACGCAGGTGTCTGCAAGGCGCGTGCCAAAAAAATCGTTGCTGACTCCGCCGCGGACGAGGCCGCCGACACCGAGAGCTACGACGCCGAAGAGAAAGTCCTGCGCAAGGAGTTCGAGGGCAAGGACGCCGCCGGCCAGGCCGAGGTGCAAAAGAAGTGGGACGAGCTCCAACGGACCCATCGCCTGAACCAGTACCGCACCGACAAGCAACTCGCCGCGTGCAACGACGCCGCCGACACCGTGGTCAACGGTGTCCGGGATCAGGCGGATCTCGCACGTCTGCATGTCGGGCGCTGGGTCGCCGCACCCGACTCCGCGACCGGAACCGTCACCGTGCCGGACAGCGTGGCCGCCCATGTGAACCTGTTCGTCAAGCGGTCGAAGACCACCGCGCCGCTGGGTTGGGAGCTGATCACTCCGGACACCAGGCTGACCGCCCACGAGCTCCGTAACGGCGTCGAAATCGGTATCGAGGGCCGGGACATCGTGCGCGACTCCGCTGTCTGGGACGGCAAGGTCACCGTGCGACTCACGGTCACCGCAGACGGGCGCAGCACCTCTGGGACCGTCGCGCTCAAGCAGGCACCGGTACTCACTCAGCTCAACACCCAGCGGCTGCAGGAGGTGTCGGTCGCCGCCCCGCTGTCACAGAAGGCCTCCGGCACCGGTACCGCCTCGCACACGGCCGGCAGAGACCTTACCGAGGTCCGCCTCGCGGCCAAGCTGGGATCGGGCCGCAAGGGCGCCGGCCGCACGCTCGGCGAGGGCCTCGCGAAAGCCCTCAAGTCCGCGAAAGGCAAGGCTCTCCTCAAGGCACTCGGCGGCGAGCCGTTGGACGACAGCCAGGACGCGTACGACAGCGCCATCGACGCAGCCGTGAAGGCCAATGGGCTCAAGCCCCTGCGGCACGTCGATACGGCCGGCGACCAGTGGATCCAGGACGTCTTCGAACCCGCCTACCAGTCGATCCCCGGACCCGACGGAAAGCCCCGCGGGATGCGTGTGCTGATCCCGTCGGTCAACATCGACAAGCACGCCGGGTCTCGTTCCGTCTTCACTGAGTTCGTGGGCCCCGACGTGGCCGGTGCTCTCATCGAGCACGCCCCGGACGACGCCGAGAACACGAGCTACGACTCGATGGGCAATCTGGAGGCGATCCCCCCGCGCCCCGGCTTCCCCGCCGGACAGGTCATTGTCGGGGGCGAACCCGGACAGAAGCGCAAGGGGCCGGCTGCGGAGATGCTCACCTTTCTGCGCTCCCAGGGCGTGCAGAAGCCGATCTCCCTCGACACCTCCTGGCTGACAGTCGGGCATGTCGATGAGTTCATCCAGTTTTTGCCGGCGCCGGGAACTCCGCGCGGCTGGCGCGCCGTCGTGGCCGATCCGCGCGCCGGAATGGAACTTCTCCAGGACGCGAAGAAAGCCGGTCAGTCGGGGCAGCCCCTGCTCAGCGGCATGTCCGGACTCGAGGAGCCGTACGACCAGATCGTGGACCGGCGCAACATCGACGAGTTCCTCGCCGATCCGCAGTTCGTCCGCGTCAACGAGCGCAGTGCGCAGAAGATCGACGCCAACCTCACCACCCTGAAGCAGCAGGCGGGCCTCACCGACGCAGATATCGTGCGGGTCCCCACCTTGTTCACCGCACGCTCAATCGACTACCTCTTGCTGCAGAGCGCCATTACTCAGATGGAACCTGGCGAGGAGAAGACGAAGGCCGAAGCCGAGCTGGCCGCCATGAACCAGGTCGTTGCGCTTGTCCCGGACACGGTCAACGGCCTGGTACTGAACCACCACGACTACCTGGCACCCACCCCTCACGGGCCAGTGATCAACGGCAAGGACGTCTTCACCGACGCCATCGACAAGGCGTTCGGTGGCATCGGCTATAAGGTCCGCTACGTGGAGGAATTCCTCTTCGTACACACCTGGGAGGGTGAGATCCACTGCACGACCAACTCACTGCGCGACGTCTTCGCAGCCGACCAGCGCTGGTGGAGGCAGCTTCCGGACCAGAACGGCTCCGTCAAGCCGTAGAACTCCTGAGCTTGTCCTGAAATATGACCGCTGCTGCTGCGTCGGTCACAGGCGCTTCGTTGTGCGGTCGCGCAGCAGCAGCCACTGACTCGCGGCGGTGTCGCCCGGCCGCGCAGCCGGTCCACGCAGCAGCACGGCGTAAGCCGTCCTCTCCGTCTTGCCCGGGTCGGCATGCCGGCCTGGCCGCTCCGGAGCAGGGAATGACTTCGTCATGCCTTTCCAGGCCTTGTCCGCGTTCGGAGTGCTGAGCATCGCCCCTCCTGGGCTCAACAGGGTCATGCGGTGAAGTACGCGCACGCGTGCGAGCGGCCCCGGTACGGGTTCACCGTCCATTCGAACGGCATCCGGGACGCGCCCGGCACCCGGTTCGGGTTCGAGCGGGCCCGGACCTCGTGGAGGGTGAGGCCCTGAACTCGGGCGTGTCGAAGGTGCGGGTGACGACGGCGTGCGCGCCGAACAGCGCGCCGTCGGGGGTCCGGCCGTGACCACCGGACTCGTCGGTCAGGTTCCCCAGCACATGACGCCTCCTCGGTAGCTCGTCCCCCAGAATAGAACATCTGTTCCCATGATCGGGCGGAGCCCGATTTGGAGCCGGGGTGCGGGGGTGGTTGGCTGATCCGAAACGCTGGAAAACAGGTCGTGGAGGAGAGCGATGGCGCAGGTCGAGGCCACTACGGAACGAGTCTTCGCGGCGAACGCCGACAGGGTGTTCGACGCGCTCAGCGACTACCGGACCACCCGTCCGAAGCTGCTCCCCGAGCAGTTCAGCGAGTACGAGGTGCGTGAGGGCGGCGACGGCGCCGGCACCCTCGTCCACTGGAAGCTCCAGGCCACCAGCAAGCGCGTCCGCGACTGCCTGCTGGATGTCGGCGAGCCCACCGACGGCGAGCTGGTCGAGAAGGACCGCAACTCCACCATGGTCACCACCTGGCGCGTCACCCCGGCCGGCGAGGGCCGCTCCCGTGCCGTGGTCACCACCACGTGGCAGGGCGCCGGCGGCATCGGCGGCTTCTTCGAGCGCACCTTCGCCCCCAAGGGCCTCGGCCGCATCTACGACTCGGTGCTCGACAGGCTGGCCGCCGAGGTCGAGAAGTAGCTCTGAGCGCGGTCCGGTGCGGGGGCGTCGCTCCCCGCACCGTTTCCCGCACCGTTTCCCGCACCGTTTCCCGCACTGTTCCCCTCGCCGTTCCCTCACCGGTTCGAGTGATCTCCGCCCAGACCGGATTCATGCCGTAACTCGCCGTATGGGTTCGCAGTTGTCGCGTAACGCGGGATGTGCGGCAGGTGTGAGCGAGGGGAGCGGTACGTGGGCGGAACGACGCTGGTGTGCGAGGAGCCGGCCGCCGAGGCGGCGCCGGTTCCGGTCGAACACCTGGACCCACCACCCACCCCCGGACCCGAACTCGGCGTGCGCCAGGTGCGGTTGGTGTTCGTCGGGCTGATGCTCGCACTGCTGCTGGCCGCGCTCGACCAGATGATCGTCGCCACCGCGCTGCCGAAGATCGTCGGCGAGCTGCACGGCCTGGACAAGATGTCCTGGGCGATCACCGCCTACCTGCTGACCTCCACCATCGGCCTGCCGCTCTACGGCAAGCTCGGCGACCTCTTCGGCCGCAAGGGCGTCTTCCAGTTCGCCATCCTGGTCTTCGTCGTCGGCTCCGCCCTCGCCGGGCGCGCCCAGAGCATGGACCAGATGATCGCCTTCCGCGCGGTCCAGGGCATCGGCGCGGGCGGTCTGATGATCGGCGTGCAGGCGATCATCGCCGACATCGTGCCGCCCCGGGAGCGCGGCCGCTACATGGGCCTGATCGGCGCCGCCTACGGGCTCGCCTCCGTCGCCGGGCCCCTGCTCGGCGGCTACTTCACCGACCACCTCTCCTGGCGCTGGTGCTTCTACATCAACGTCCCCTTCGGCCTGGTCACCCTCGCCGTGGTCGCCGCCGTGCTGAAGCTGCCCCGGCCGAAGAAACGCGCCCGCCTCGACGTGCCCGGCGCGCTGCTGCTCGCCGCTGCCTCAACCTGCCTGGTCCTGCTGACCAGTTGGGGCGGGACCGAGTACGCCTGGGACTCCCGCGAGATCATCGGGCTCGGCGCGGGCGCGTTCGCCTCGGTCGTCCTCTTCGTGGTGGCGGAGCGGTTCGCCGCCGAACCCCTCATCCCGCTGCGGCTGTTCCGGGACTCCGTCTTCAACATCACCGGTCTGGTCGGACTGGTCATCGGCGTCGCCCTGTTCGGCGCGGCCAGCTATCTGCCGACCTTCCTCCAGATGGTCGACGGGGCCAGCGCCACCGAGTCCGGGCTGCTGATGCTGCCCATGATGGCGGGCATCGTCGGCGCCTCCGTCATCGGCGGCCAGCTCATCAGCCGCACCGGCCGCTACAAGGTCTACCCGGTGGCCGGCGCCGCGCTCGCCGCGCTCGGCATGTGGCTGCTGTCCCGGCTGGAGGTGGACACCTCCCGGCTGGCGTACAGCGTCTGGATGGCCGTCCTCGGCACCGGCATCGGCCTGGTCATGCCCGTGCTGATCCTCGCCGTGCAGAACTCCGCGCGCCCCGCCGACCTCGGCACCGCCACCAGCGCCAACAACTACTTCCGGCAGATCGGCGGCAGCGTCGGCGCCGCCGTCTTCGGCACCCTCTTCGCCGACCGGCTCACCGACGCCCTGCGCGAGGACCTCCCGCCGGACGCGTCGGCCGCGCTGCCCGACCCCGAGGCGATCACCCCGCAGCTGGTGCACGCGCTGCCCCCGGCGCTGCGCGACGCCTACATCCACGCCTACGCCGACGCGATGCCCCGGATCTTCCTGTACCTGGTGCCGGTGCTCGTCCTCGGCCTGATCATCGCCTTCTTCCTCAAGGAGAAACCCCTGGTGTCCCAGCACGCCTCCATCGCCACCGACCCGGACACCGTGCCGGTCAGCGTCCCCGTACCGTCCCAGGCCCGCTCGCCGTACACCGCCGGGATCGCGGTCTGCGGCACCGTCCAGCACCCGGACGGCACCGTGGTGCCGCGCGCCGCGCTCACCCTCATCGACGTCGGCGGCGTGCAGATCGGCCGGGGCGCCAGCGGCGACGACGGCCGCTACGCGCTGGCCACCCCCGGCGCCGGCTCCTATGTGCTCATCGCGGCGGCCGGCGGCCACCAGCCGCAGGCCGTCTCCGTCACCGTCGGCGAACGCCCCGTAGAACTCGACGTGGTCCTCGGCGGCGCCGGGCGCCTCGCGGGCGCCGTGCTGACCGCCGACGGCAGCCCGGTACGCGACGCCACCGTCACGCTCACCAACGTGCACGGCGAGGTCGTCGCCGCCACCCGCAGCGGCCGTGAGGGCGGATACGTCATCGGCGAGCTGGTCGCGGGGGAGTACACCCTCGCCGCCAGCGCCCCCGCCTTCCGCCCGGCCGCCCTCCCGGTCACCGTCCAGGCGTCCCGCGAGACCCGGCAGGACGTCGAACTCGCGGGCGGGGCCGTGCTGAAGGGCACCGTCCGGGCCGGGGGCGGACGCGCCGTGGAGGACGCGCGGGTGACCCTGCTCGACGCGGCCGGGAACGTCGTCGACACCCTCACCACGGGCGCCGACGGCACCTTCCGCTTCGTCGACCTGTCCTCCGGCGAGTACACCGTCATCGCGGCCGGCTACCCGCCGGTCGCCACGGTCCTCCAGGTCGCGGGCGGCGGCCGCACCGAGCGTGACCTGCAACTGGGACACGAGGACTGAGGGGACCGAAGGTCACGAGCCCTCTCGGACCGGCCGGGAATCCCGGGGGAAGGAATTCACGGTTTGCCACACATGGCGACGTGACTCCCCCGTACCGTGGTGGCGGGCGGCATTGATCGTTCGCGTACAGCCGTGGGGAGAGAGGGCCTTGGCCATGGACCGTGGCAGCGAGCGGGACGCGGCCCCCGGCCGCGGGGCGGAAACTCCCGCGGCGGGCCGGATTCCGCTGGCCGTGGTGATCGTCGACCGCGCGGGCCTGGTGTCCCACTGGAGCAGCGGGGCCGGCCGGATGTTCGGCCCCGGCCGGGAGGCGGCCGTCGGGCAGCCCGTCGCGGAGCTGCTGCCCGTCTCGGGGGCCCTGCCGTACGACCTGCTGGACGACTCGCCCGAGGACGGGGACGGCCCCGGTCCGCAGACCTCCCCCGGCGGCACCACCGGCTACCCGACCGCCGGCCGCGCCCGGCTGACCCCGCCCGGACGCGGGGCCGGCGAGCGGATCGACGTGGTGTGGTGGGCCTACCCGCTGGTCGGGCCGGGGCCCTCCCGGCTGCTGGTGCTGGCCGCCGACGCCACCCGGCTGCGCGAGGCGCGCGGCCACCCCGACGAGGGCACCGAACGCATCGCGCCCGGCTTCGCCCGCCACACCGAACTCCCCACCTCCGCCGACCTGGAGCGCCGGCTCCCCGAGATCCTGCCCAACATGGGCCCCGGACTCAGCGCCCGCATCGTCTCCCAGATCCTCGAACTCGGTTACCCAGTGCTGGAGTTCAGCCAGTACGAGCGGGTCCCCGTCACCCCGTACTGGGGAGTGCCCCGGCGCCCCGGCCGCTCCGACAGCCTGGTCCCGCACCCCCGCTCCGAGCCCCTGACACCGGCCGGTGCCCTGGCCGACCTGGAGTACGCGGCCGTGCGGGAGCGGCTGGAGTTCCTCAACGAGGTCAGCTCCGCCATCGGCACCTCCCTCGACCTCGGGGAGACGATCCGCGAGGTCACCAGCGCGGCCGTGCCCCGGTTCGCGGACTTCGCCGGCACCCATCTGCGCTCCGCCGTCCTCGCGGGCGAGGGCTTCCCCGACGGGCCGCCCGACGCCAGCACCCTGATGCACCGGGTCTGGGTCGAGCACAACGACGAACCCGGCCGCTGGGACGACACCGTGCCGGTCGGCGAGGCGTTCGCCTTCCCCGAGCACACCCCGTTCTACCAGTGCATGGTCACCGGCGAGCCGGTCCTCATCCCGAGGATCAGCGAGGAACTGGGCAACCGGATCTCCGGCGAGTTCGAGAAGCGGGACCTCAGGCCGCTCATCAACGGCCGCTCCCTGCTGATCGTCCCGCTCAAGGCGCGCAACGTGGTCCTCGGCTTCATGGTGCTGCTGCGCCGCGCCGACCGGCTGCCCTTCGACGGCATGGACCGCACCACCGGCGCCGAACTCGCCGCCCGCGCCGGGCTGGTGCTCGACAACGCCCGCATGTACACGTACCAGGAGAACGTCGCCGAGACCCTCCAGGACAGCATGCTGCCGCAGGTCGCCCCGCGTATGGCCGGGTGCGACGTGGCGACCCGCTATCTGCCCGGCACCCGGCTCGGCCGGATCGGCGGCGACTGGTTCGACACCGTCAAACTGCCCGGCTCGCGTACCGCGCTCGTCGTCGGTGACGTGATGGGGCACGGGCTCAACTCGGCAGCGATGATGGGCCAGTTGCGCACCGCCGTCCAGACCATGGCCGCACTGGAAATGCCGCCCGCCCAACTGCTGCGCAACCTGGACGACCTGGCCCGCAGACTCGGCGAGAACTACCTCGCCACCTGTCTCTACGCCGTCTACGACCCGATCCGCGGCGAGGTGCAGCTCGCCAACGCGGGCCATATCCCGCCCGTACTGGTGCGGGCGGCCGACGGCGGCAGCGAACTGCTCGCCCTGCCCACGGGCGCGCCCATCGGCGTCGGCGGGGTGCCCTTCGAGGCCACCACGGTACGGGTCGCGCCGGGCGACCGGCTGGTCCTGTGCACGGACGGCCTGGTCGAGGTGCGCGGCTCCGACATCGGGGACGGGCTGGCCGCGCTCTGCGAGTCCGCCGCGCACCCGGCCGCCTCGATGGACGCCGCCTGCGACACCATCATCCGCGCCCTCAACACCGGGGGTGGCCGCAAGGACGACGTCGCCCTGCTGATGGCCCGGCTCAACGGCATCCCCGACGACCACGTGGCCCAGTGGCGGCTGGCCGCCGACCCGCGCGAGGTCTCCCGCGCCCGGCACCTGGTCCGCGGGCGCCTGCTGGAGTGGGGGCTCCCGCAGGCGGTGGACACCGCGCTGCTGCTGGTCAGCGAGGTCGTGACCAACGCGGTACGGCACGGCGGGGGCGGCCCGGTCGGGCTGCGCGTGGTTCGCGCCGAGGACCTGCTGTTCGAGGTCACCGACGAGGAGCCGGAGCTGCCGGACCTGCGCACCGCCGGCCCGGAGGACGAGGCGGGCCGGGGCCTGCGCGTGGTCAGCCGGCTGGCGAAGGAGTGGGGCGCCACGGCGAGCGGGCACCACAAGACGGTGTGGTTCGAGCAGGCGCTGACCCCGTGAGCGGGCGCCGCCCCTGTGAACAGGCGCTGAATCCCTGAACGTGCCCTTGGACCCCTTGCCGGGGGGCAGTAGGCGCGATATCCCGATCATGGCACCGACCCTGGGGAGATCGCAGTGAACGTTTCCGACGACTATCGCTTCAACTGGGAGAGCTACTGGAGGGAGACCTCCGACGAGCGGGGGGACGCGATCTGGGACTCCGACCCCTCGCTGACCGCCGAGCCGCACAGCGAACTCCTGCTGCCGCACGCCGAGGCCGGCCGCGTGATCGTGGACCTCGGCTGCGGCAACGGCACCCAGACCCGGTACCTCGCCACCCGGTTCGCCCGCGCGGTCGGCGTCGACCTCTCGGACGCCGCGATCGACCACGCCCGCCGAGCCACCGCCGGCCCGTCCGCCGAGTTCGAGCAGCTCGACCTCACCGACACCGACGCCGTACGCGACCTGCACGACCGCCTCGGCGACGCCCATGTCTACATGCGCGCCGTCATCCACCAGAGCGAGCCCGCTGCCCGCCCCCTGGTGGCCGCCGCCGTGGCCGAACTCCTCGGGGAGGCGGGCCGCGCCTTCGTCGTCGAACTGACCTCGGCCTCCCGTGACGTCCTGCGGCGCGCGGCCGCGGGCCCCGCCGGGCCGCCCCCGAAACTCGCCCGCGTCTTCCACCACGACCTCAAGCCCGCCGACGCCACGGACGAGGAGATCCCCCGCCTCCTGACCGAAGCCGGCCTCAAGATCCTCGCCACCGGCGAGACCGTCCTCCCCCAGACCGAGTACTTCCCGGACGGCACCCGCATCGATCTCCCGGCCAGGTGGTTCGTGCTGGCGCGCGAGTGAGACGCGGGTGGCGCGGGTGAGACGCGAGTGAGACGGGAGTGAGAAGGGCCACGGCGGGGCGGCGGCGGGGGCCGGTCGTAGCCCCCGCCGGGCAGGGCGCGTAACCTGCGCGGCATGAAGATCCTCATCAGTGCCGACATGGAAGGCGCCACCGGGGTCACCTGGCCCGCCGACGTGCTGCCGGGGACGCCGCAGTGGGAGCGCTGCCGGGAGATGTTCACCTCCGACGTGAACGCCGCCGCGCTGGGCTTCTTCGACGGCGGAGCCGAGCAGGTGCTCGTCAACGAGGCGCACTGGACCATGCGCAACCTGCTGCTGGAGCGGCTGGACGAGCGGGTGGAGATGCTCACCGGACGGCACAAGTCGCTGTCCATGGTGGAGGGCGTCCAGCACGGCGACGTCGACGGCATCGCCTTCCTCGGCTATCACACGGGCGCCGGCATGGAGGGCGTCCTCGCCCACACCTACCTCGCCAACCAGATCACCGGGGTCTGGCTGAACGACGTACGCGCCAGCGAGGGCCTGCTCAACGCGTCTGTCGTCGCGGAGTACGGCGTGCCCGTGGTGCTGGTCACCGGGGACGACCTGACCTGCGACGACGCGCTGGGCTACGCACCAGGGGCGCTGAAGGTCGCGGTCAAGGACCATGTCTCGCGGTACGCGGCCGTGTGCCGCACCCCGGCCCGCACCGCCGCCGACATCCGGGCCGCGGCCAAGGAGGCGGCCCGGCTCGCGGTGCGCCGGCCGCCGCTGGAGCAGGGGCCCTTCACCGTCGCCGTGGAGTTCGACGCCGAGCACCTGGCCATGGCGGTCACGGTCGTGCCGGGGGTCGACCGGACCGGGGAGCGGAAGGTGGCGTACACCACCGACACGATGTTTGAGGCAATTCGCACATTCAAGGCGGTCACCACGATCGCCTCCGCCGCCGTGGAGGAGCAGTATGGCTGACCAGCGCGCACTGGACGAGGTGGTCGAGTTCACCTCCGAGCTGATCCGGATCGACACCACCAACCGGGGCGGCGGTGACTGCCGGGAGCGGCCCGCCGCCGAGTACGCCGCCGAGCGCCTGGCCGGCGCGGGCCTCGAACCGCTGCTGCTGGAGCGGACCCCGGGGCGCGCCAACGTCGTCGCCCGGATCGCGGGCACCGACCCCTCCGCCGACGCGCTGCTGGTCCACGGGCATCTGGACGTGGTGCCCGCCGAGGCCGCCGACTGGAGTGTGCACCCGTTCTCGGGCGAGGTCCGTGACGGCGTGGTCTGGGGGCGCGGCGCCGTCGACATGAAGAACATGGACGCGATGATCCTGGCCGTGCTGCGCGGCTGGGCCCGGGAGGGCGTGCGGCCGCGCCGGGACCTCGTCATCGCGTTCACCGCCGACGAGGAGGCCAGCGCCGAGGACGGCTCCGGCTTCCTCGCCGACCGGCACCCCGAGCTGTTCGAGGGCTGTACGGAGGCCATCGGGGAGTCCGGCGCCTTCACGTTCCACGACGGCGCCGGGCGCGAGATCTACCCCGTCGCGGCGGGGGAGCGCGGCACCGGCTGGCTGAAGCTCACCGCGGGCGGGCGCGCGGGGCACGGCTCCAAGGTGAACCGGGAGAACGCGGTGACCCGGCTCGCCGCCGCCGTCACCCGCATCGGCGAGCACCGGTGGCCGCTGCGCATCACCCCGACCGTACGGGCCGCGCTCACCGAACTCGCCGCGCTCTACGGGCTGGAGCCCGACTTCGACGACATGGAACTGCTGCTGGACAAGCTCGGCCCGGCCGCGGGGCTGGTCGAGGCCACCGTCCGCAACAGCGCCAACCCGACCATGCTGGACGCCGGTTACAAGGTCAACGTCATCCCCGGTGAGGCCCACGCGCACATCGACGGACGTTTCCTGCCGGGCGGCGAGGCGGAGTTCGAGTCCACCCTGGACCGGCTCACCGGGCCGGACGTCGACTGGGAGTACGTGCACCGCGAGGTGGCCCTCCAAGCCCCGGTGAACGCACCGCTGTTCGGGCAGATGCGCGCGGCCGTCGAGGAGTTCGCGCCCGGCGCGCACGTCGTCCCGTACTGCATGTCGGGCGGTACCGACGCCAAGCAGTTCTCCCGGCTCGGCATCACCGGCTACGGCTTCGCCCCGCTGCGGCTGCCCGAAGGCTTCGACTACCAGGCGCTGTTCCACGGCGTCGACGAGCGGGTGCCGGTGGAGGCGCTCCAGTTCGGCGTCCGCGTGCTCGACCGCTTCCTGCGGACGGCCTGACGAGATGGGGGAAGAAATGCGCGTCCAGTCGTACGGCTCCTGGCCGTCACCCGTCGACGCGGCGCTCGCCGCCGCGCACGACGGACACCCCGAGTGGGTGGGGTTCGCCGGGGACGAGGTCTGGTGGACCGAACCCCGGCCCGCCGAGGGCGGCCGCCGCGCCCTGGTGCGCCGTACGGCCGAGAGCGCCGAGGAGCCGGTGCTGCCGCCGCCGTGGAACGTGCGCAACCGTGTCATGGAGTACGGCGGCCGCCCCTGGGCCCCCGCCCCCGGCACGGACCGGCCGCTGATCGTCTTCACCCACTTCGACGACCAGCGGCTCTACCGCTACGAGCCCGGCGGCGAGCCGGTCCCGCTGACCCCGCTCTCCCCAGTGGGTGGCGGACTGCGCTGGGCCGACCCGGAGTTCGACCTTGAGCGCGGCGAAGTCCGCTGTGTGCTGGAGGAGTTCACCGGCGAGGGCAGCGGTGACGTGCGGCGCGTGCTCGCCGCCGTACCGCTGGACGGCTCGGCCGCCGACGACCGGTCGGCCGTACGCGAACTCGCCGACGAGCGGCACCGGTTCGTCACCGGCGCGCGGGTGTCCCCGGACGGGCGCCGGGCCGCGTGGCTGGCCTGGGACCATCCGCGCATGCCCTGGGACGGCACCGAGCTGCTCGTCGCGGAGGTCGGCGACGACGGCCGCTTCCGGGACGTGCGCACGGTCGCCGGGGGCGACGACGAGTCCGTCGCCCAGGTGGAGTGGGCGCCGGACGGGCGGCTGCTGTACGCGAGCGACCGGGACGGCTGGTGGAACCTGTACCGGGACGGCGTACCGCTGTGCCCGCGCCGGGAGGAGTTCGGCGGACCGCTGTGGAAGGTCGGCCAGCGCTGGTTCGTCCCGCTGGCGGAAGGGCCGCTCGCGGTCCTGCACGGGCGGGGCGCGGCCGTGCTCGGGATACTCGACCCCGAGACCGGTGAGATCGCCGACGCGGCCGGTCCCTGGAGCGAGTTCGGGTCCTCCCTCGCCGCCCACGGCAGCCGGGTCGCGGCCATCGGCGCGAGTCCGCGCACCGGGTACGAGGTGATCGAGCTGGACACCGGCACCGGCCGCGCCCGCACGATCGGCGCCCGGCACCGGGACGCCGTCGACCCCGCGTACTACCCCGAGCCGGAGGTCCGCACCTTCACCGGGCCCGGCGGCCGCGAGGTGCACGCACACGTCTATCCGCCCCGGCATCCCGAAGTCGAGGGTCCGAAGGGGGAGTCGCCCCCGTACGTGATCTGGGCGCACGGCGGCCCCACCAGCCGGGTGCCGCTCGTGCTGGACCTCACCATCGCCGCCTTCACCTCACGCGGCATCGGTGTCGCCGAGGTCAACTACGGCGGCTCCACCGGGTACGGCCGCGAGTACCGCGAGCGGCTGCGGCACCAGTGGGGCGTTGTCGACGTGGAGGACTGCGCGGCGGTGGCCCTGGCGCTGGCCGAGGAGGGCACGGCCGACCGGGACCGGCTCGCGATCCGGGGCGGCAGCGCGGGCGGCTGGACCACCGCGGCCTCCCTGACCGGCACCGACGTCTACGCCTGCGGCACGATCAGCTACCCCGTCCTCGACCTCGCCACCTGGGGCCCCGGCCGCACCCACGACTTCGAGTCCCGCTATCTGGAGTCCCTGGTCGGCCCCTTCGCCGAGGTCCCCGAACGCTACGCCGAGCGCTCGCCCACCACCCGCGCCGACCGGCTCACCGCCCCCTTCCTGCTCCTCCAGGGGCTGGACGACGTGATCTGCCCGCCCGAGCAGTGCGAGCGCTTCCTCGACCGCGTCGCCGGCCGGGGCATCCCGCACGCCTACCTCACCTTCGCCGGAGAGAGCCACGGCTTCCGCCGCGCCGACACCATGGTCCGCGCACTCGAAGCCGAACTGTCCCTGTACGCCCAGGTGTTCGGCCTCGACGTGCCCGGCGTCCCGAAACTGGAGCTCGGCACGTGAAGCAACTTCAGCGCCCCGCCCGACTCGCCCCCGGCGCCCGCGTCGCCGTGGTCGCCACCAGCGGACCGGTGCCCGTCGAACGGCTGCGGGCGGGGCTCGACGTGCTGCGTGGCTGGGGCCTCGACCCGGTCGCCGCACCCCATGTGCTGGACCGGCACGACGACTTCGGCTACCTCGCCGGCGCCGACGCCGCACGCGCCGACGACCTCCAGCGAGCCTGGTGCGACCCGTCGGTGGACGCGGTGCTCTGCGCGCGCGGCGGCTACGGGGTCCAGCGGATGGCCGGCCTGCTCGACTGGGAGGCGATGCGCCGGGCCGGCCCGAAGGTGTTCGTCGGCTTCAGCGACGTCACCGCCCTGCACGAGGCGTTCGCCACCCGCCTGGGCCTCGTCACGCTGCACGGCCCGATGGCCGCCGGCCTCGACTTCATCGACAGCGAACGCGCCCGCGACCACCTCCACGCGACCCTCTTCACCCCGGAGAAGGTCCAGCGGATCGCCACCGACGGCAGGCCCCTGATCCCCGGCCGCGCCCGGGGCACCACCCTCGGCGGCTGCCTCTCCCTCCTGGCGTCGGAACTGGGCACCCCGCACGCCCGCCCCTCCGCCCGGGGCGGCCTCCTCTGCCTGGAGGACGTCGGCGAGGAGACCTACCGCCTGGACCGCTACCTCACCCAGCTCCTCCGCGCGGACTGGCTGTCCGGCGTCCACGGCGTCCTCCTGGGCTCCTGGCACGACTGCGACCCCTACGACACGGTCCGCGCCATGCTCACCGACCGCCTGTCCCCCCTGAACGTCCCCGTCCTGGAGAACGCCGGCTTCGGCCACTGTCCCGACGCCCTGACGATCCCCTTCGGCACGGCGGCGGAACTGGACGCCGACAGAGGGACCCTGACCCTGGACGAGCCCGCCCTGCGGTGACTTCCGGCCGGTCACCGGGCGTACGCTGACCCGATGCCCCACACCGCACCCCACTACCTCGCCCAGGGCCCCCGGGTGGCCCTCCGCCGCTTCCGGCCGGAGGACGCGGGCGAGTTCACCGCTCGGGTTCGGGAGAGCGGGGAACTGCACCGGCCGTGGCTGGTGCTGCCCGACAGCGACGAGGCGTACGCCGGCTACGCGGGCCGGCTGATCGGGGACGCGGCGCGGGCCGGGTTCCTGGTGTGCGAGCGGGACAGCGGGGACATCGCCGGGTTCGTCAACATCAACAACATCGTCCGGGGCGGCTTCCAGTGCGGGGCGCTCGGCTACGGGGCGTTCGCGCACGCGGCCGGGCGGGGGCTGATGCGGGAGGGTCTCGAACTGGTCATCGGGTACGCCTTCGGGCCGCTCGGGCTGCACCGGCTGGAGATCAACGTACAGCCCGGCAACACCGCGTCCATCGCGCTGGCGCGCGGCGCCGGCTTCCGGCTGGAGGGGTTCTCGCCCGCGATGATCCAGGTCGGCGGCGAGTGGCGCGACCACGAACGCTGGGCGCTGACGGTGGAGATGCGGGGCTGATCAAGCGCCCCGCGCCCGGCTCAGGCCCCCGACTGGTCGGCGTACTCGAAGATCGTGCCGTCCGGGTGCATCACCAGCAGGTTCCGGCCCACCGGGGTCGGCACCGGGCCCGCGATGATCCGCGCGCCCATGTCCGCGAGCAGCCGGTGCGCCTCCTCGACGTCCTTCACGGCGATCGTCGCCGTCACCTTGCGCAGCACCTCCAGCTCCGCTTCCGGCCCGCTCATCAGCAGGAACGAGCCGATCGCGGCGACCCGCACGCCACCGCGCTCGAAGCGCGCCGCCGTGCCGCCCGCCAGCCGCTCGTAGAACGGGACCGCGGTGTCGAGGTCGTCGACGCAGATGCGCAGTGTGGCGCCCAGAATCTCCATGCGGACGAGCCTAGTTGGGGCGGCGGGGCGCGCACAGGCCGTCGCCGCGCATCGGGAGGCGTGCGCGGCGGCCGGGTGACGTGGAACGGGTTTGGGTGCCGTGACCCCTCCGCAGCGGCACCCCTCACAGCCGCCTGGTAGTCGGGGCGAGCGCCGCACCCGCCACACCCGCGGAGGTGCCGGCGACATGCCGGTCCCCGGCCACGCCGGGGTCCGGCGCGTCGCGACGGTGTCCGCCACGGTGTTTCAGGCCGGCATGCGGCACAGGATCTCGCCGTGCAGTACGGCGAACCAGCCGTCCGCCCGCCGTCCCCACTCCCGCCACGCCCCGGACACCGCCGCCAGCTCCCTGGGCGTGGCATGGCCGCCCGTCAGCGCGCGGTCGGCGTATGCGGAGGCGAGCGTACGGTCCGCCCACAGCCCGCTCCACCAGGCGCGCTCCTCGGGGGCGGCGTACGTCCAGGTGCTGGAGGTGGCGGTGATGTCGCTCAGTCCGGCAGCCAGCGCCCAGCTCCGCAGCCGGCGCCCGGCGTCCGGTTCACCGCCGTTGGCCCGCGCCACCCGCCGGTACAGGTCCAGCCAGTCGTCCAGGCCGGGCACGGCCGGGTACCAGGTCATCGCCGCGTAGTCCGCGTCCCGTACCGCGATCAGGCCGCCGGGCCGGGTCACCCGGACCATCTCGCGCAGCGCCCCCACCGGGTCGCCCACGTGCTGGAGCACCTGATGGGCGTGGACCACGTCGAAGGCGCCGTCGGCGTGGTCGAGGGCGTGCACGTCGGCCACCTCGAAGTCGACGTTGGCCAGACCCCGCCTCTCGGCGGTGGCGCGGGCCTGCTCCAGGATGCCGGGGGCGCGGTCGGCGCCGGTCACCCGGCCGTCCGGGACCAGCGCGGCGAGGTCGGCGGTGATGGTGCCGGGGCCGCAGCCGATGTCGAGGACGCGCATGCCGGGTTCGAGCGAAGCGAGCAGATAGGCGGCCGAGTTGGCGGCCGTGCGCCAGGTGTGCGAACGCAGCACCGACTCGTGGTGCCCATGCGTGTAGACGGCGGTCTCGCGCGGTTCCGGCATGACGTCAGCCCCTTCTGCGGTCGGCAGCGGCGCCCGGAGGACACCGCAGCCGTAGTACGCCGAACGCTACGCCCGCCTACCGGATGCTGAGATCCGCGTTCCGCGATGCGGACTGACGGAACGTCAGGCGCCGCTCGGGTGCGGGCTGTACGCCGTGAGGATCTCCGCCAGTTTCTCCACCGTCACCGTCCCGGACACCGAGGTGACCTCACCGTCGTACGCCAGCGGGGTGCCCGGGGCGAGGCCGGACAGCTTCAGCCGGCCCAGCTGCACCGCCGCGTGGCCCCGGGAGCGGGTGAGCGGGCCCGCCACGGCCGCCGCCAGCAGGCGCAGCGCGGGCCAGCCGTCGCCATGCACCACGCGCACGTCCAGCGGCCCGTCCGACAGCTCCGTACGGCGCCCGGCGCCCAGGCCGCTGCGGCGGTAGACACCGTTGCCGACGAACAGCATCCACAGCGGATGCCGCCTGCCCGCCGCCTCGACGACCAGCGGATGCCGGTCGGCGCGCAGCACCTTCACCGCGCCGAGCACCCCGGCCGCCCAGCCGCCGATCCGGGGCGACCAGTGCTCGCGCTCGCGCACCAGTTCCGGGTAGACGCCCAGGCTCAGGGTGTTCAGGAAGACGCTGGAGCGGTCGTCGGCGGTGAACTTGCCGACGTCCACCCGGACCGCCTCGCCCGCGCGGACGGCGGCGGCCAGATCGGCGGCGTTCTCCACCCCCAGGTCGTACGCGAAGTGGTTCAGGGTGCCGCCCGGCAGCACCGCCAGCGGCAGCCGGTGCAGCAGGGCGACCTCCGCCCCCGCGTTCACCGTGCCGTCACCGCCGCACACCCCGAGCACCCGCGCCCGTGCCGCCGCCTTGTCCAGCTCGGCCCGGACCTCCTCCGGCTCGCACTCCACGATCTCCGCCCTGGGCAGCGCGTCATGCAGCGCGCGCACCCGGTCCGCGGTGCCCGAGGAGCGGTTGGCGACCATCACCAGGCCCTCGCCGTCCGGCAGCGCCGGGGCGTCCCTGCGCGGCCGGGCCGCCGGGCGGGCCGCCGCCCGCGTCGGCACCAGCTTCCGCACCACGAAGGCCGCGCCGACCCCGAGCGTCGCTCCGGCCAGCACGTCGCTCGGGAAGTGCGCACCGGTGTACACCCGCGACGTCGCCACCGAGAACGCCAG
The DNA here is from genome assembly GCF_042721685.1 of Streptomyces sp. NPDC058459. Classification (NCBI taxonomy): domain Bacteria; kingdom Bacillati; phylum Actinomycetota; class Actinomycetes; order Kitasatosporales; family Streptomycetaceae; genus Streptomyces; species Streptomyces sp. NPDC058459. The sequence goes on from NZ_JBHXLV010000034.1 coordinate 32,278, forward strand.
CGGCGCCACCGCCGCGCCCCACGCCGGGGACTCCAGCGCGACCCCGGCCGCGAAGGCGGCGGCCGAGGCCGAGTGGCCGGACGGGAAGGAGGTGGTGATGGGCTGCCGCTTGAGCCGCCGGGACAGCGGCACCGGGTCCAGCATCGGCCGGGTACGGCGCACCGACCGCTTGCCGAGGGTGTTGACGGTCAGCGAGGCCAGGCTCAGCGAGGCCAGTCCCCGCACGGCAGCCCGCCGCGCCCTCGGGGTGCGGGTCGCCGCGATGGCGCCGGCCGCCGCGAACCACAGCACGCCGTGGTTGGCGCTCCGGCTCAGCCGGGGCAGCAGCTTCTGGGCACCGGGCCACTCCCGTTCGGCGGCCACCTCGAAGAGCCGGGCGTCGGCCGCGAGCAGCCGGCGCAGAACGTTGCGGCCGGAGGCCGGGACAGCGGTGAGGTCGACATCTGCGCTCATGCTCGACCCATTACCCCGAAGCGCGCCTTTCTTGTGCCGCCGCCCGGGTACGTACGCCGCCCGGCCCCGGCCCGGACGCGCGGAGGCCGGGGGAGCGGGATCTTCGTACAGTGGACCTCAGGACCGCGGACACGACGAGCGGGGGTACCACCATGACCGGAGTCGACCCCGGCCGACTGGACGACCAGCAGCTCATGAGAGAGCTGGAGACGATCCACCGCACACGCCACGACACCCTGCTGTACGGCTCGAACGACGCCCTGCGCGCCCATAACGAACGCATGGCTCAGCTGGAGGGCGAGTACCTGCGCCGCAACCCGCGCCGCCTGGTCAGCGCGGGCCGCACCCGCGAGGGCGCCCGCGAACGGGGCTGCGGGGAGGCGGGGACGACGTGAGGTCGGGGGACGGGCCGTCGGGGTGGTCCGGCGGGGGCGGTGTCACCCGCCTGGTGCCGTCCGTGTCCCGCGAATGGGGTCCGGCCGCGCGCGGGGCGGCGCGCCGGGGGCTCTGATGGCAGCGAGGGCACCGAACGCGTGCCCCGACCGCCGTACCGCCGAGGAGCCCGCCCCATGCGCCGCACCGTACGCGCCCTCTCCACCGCCGCCGCCCTGGCCGGCGCCACGCTCGCGATGACCGGGCCCGCCGTGTCCGCCGAGTCCGGCGCCCCCTGCGCGGACCCCGCCGCCTCGGCGTCCCGGGCGCCCGGAACCTCCTACGACGGCACCGGGACCGGCCCGGCGGCCGGGGCGCCGTACCTGAGCGCGCCGCCCGGCCCCGGCGGCAACGTCCCCGCCGCACCGGGACGGGACGGCTGCGCGGCCGGCTCCGCCCAGAAGACCGGGCAGGACGGCGAGGAGCCGGGCCGCGAGGACGGGGACGCGGGCGGCGGCCAAAACGCCCAAAGCGGCCAGGGCGGCCAGGGCGGCCAGGGCGGTCATGACGGCGAGGACGGCCAGGACGGCCAGGACCGGGAGTCGGGGCCCGTGAAGGACGCTCCGCCCAGCCTGGGGCACGGTGTGCAGGCCGGGGCCGGCGGCACGTTCACCGACTCCGTGCCCGCCCTCGCCGCGGGCGGCGCGCTGATCGCCGCCGCGGCCGCCGGCGCCGGCTACCGGCTGTACGGCCGCAGACGCCCGGCCGGGCGCTGACGGCGGGCACCGGAGGCCGCTGTGAACGGGACGCCGCCGGACGCGAACCATGCCGGACCGTTTGCCGGGCACACACCTTCCCGAGGGCACCACCAGCAGGCACCCCGCCCGCCCGCCGCACGGCACCGGGCGCGGCACCCAGGGCACACGGACCGCGCGGAGGCGGACATGCGGCGGAGGGAACCCGAGGGCCACGGCCCCGTCCGCTTCGGGCCGTCGTTCCCCGCCGACGGCCTGCCCGTCCTCCCGGAACTCGCCGCCCGCCTGGGCGCCGCCGAGCACCACGGCGAGGCCCAGCCGGCCGGCGGCACCCCGGCCCTGCTGGAAGCGGCCTGCGGCTACTGGACCCGGCGCGGACTTCCCTGCACCCCCCACCGCGTGGCCGTCGCCCCCGGCGCGCCCCCGCTGCTGCTGGCGCTGACCGCCGCGCTCGCCGGGGAACACGGCGACATCCTGGCACCCCGCCCCCGCGCCGCCTGGTGGGGGCCCTGCGCCCGGCTGCTCGGCAGCCACCTCTTCCCGGTACCCGCACCGGCCGGCAGTGGCGGCATACCCGACCCCTACGCGCTGCTGGAGACCGTCCGCCGGGTCCGCGCCGAGGGCGGGAACCCGCGCCTGCTGGTGCTGTCCGTGGCGGACGACCCGACCGCCGCCGTCGCCCCGCCCGAGCTGCTGCACGAGACCGTGGAGGCGGCTGCCGCCGAGGGCCTGCACCTGATCAGCGACGAGACCTGGCGCGACACCGCGCACGACCCGCACGACACGCTCCTGGTCAGTCCGGCGGAGATGCTGCCCGGCCAGGTCACCGTCGTCGCCGACCTCGCCGGATCGCTGCTCCCGGCCGGCTGGCCCGCGGCCGTCGCCCGCTTCCCGGACAGCGCGGCGGGGGAGCGCACCCACGCCCGCGTGCTGGACGTGCTCACCGCGCTCGGCGCCCGCCTCGCCGCCCCCGTCGCGGCCGCCGCCCAGTACGCGCTGGACGAACCCGAGCCGGTCACCGCCCGCCGGGAGGCCGCCGTACGGCTGCACGCCCGGCTGGCCGCCGCCGCGCATCGCACCGTCCTGGCGGGCGGCGCGCTCGCCCCGCCCCCGCGGGCCGGCCGCCACCTGTACGCCGATCTCGGCCCGCTGCGCGAGTCCCTCGCCGCACGGGGTGTCGGGGACGCGCAGGAACTGGAGGACTTCCTCACCGCCCGGCTCGGCCTGCCCGCACCCGGCGGCCACCGCTTCGGCGACGACCTCGGCGCCCTGCGCGTACGGCTGTCCACCGCCTCGCTGCTGGGAGGTACGGACGAGGAGCGCGAGGCCGCGCTCACCTCGCCCGACCCGGTCGAACTGCCGGACACGCGGGAGGCGTTGCTCACCCTGAGAACGGTCCTCGACGAACTCCGTGACGACTCCGCGCGACGGGAGCCCTCTCGATGACGCAGCAGACGCATGAGCCCGGGTCGGCCGCCACACCCCAACCCGTCGACGGCAGAGTCGAGTTGGTCGTCCGCGCCCCGCTCGCGCCCGCGTCGCCGCCGCTGGCCGGGCCCCGCCCGCTGGGCGAACACCGGGTATGGCCGAGGACCTTCCAGTACCTGCTCACCGCGCCGCTGCCCGGCTGGCGTGCCATGGCCCGCTTCGCCCGCGAGGGCGCCCTACGCCCCGGCCCCGGGGGCCTCGCCGACATCCCCCGACTCCCCTGCGAACCAAACCCGTTGCCCCACATCGGCGTCGATGGCCTCGCCGTCACCTGGGTGGGGCACGCCAGTCGGGTGGTGCGGATCGGCGGGCTGACCGTGCTCACCGACCCGGTGTGGTCGCGCCGCATCCTCGGCACCCCGGCCCGCGTGACCCCGGTCGGCGTCGCCTGGGACAGCCTGCCTCCCGTCGACGCGGTCGTGGCCAGCCACAACCACTACGACCACCTGGACGCTCCCACCCTGAGCCGACTCCCGCGCGACATTCCGGTGTTCGCGCCCGCCGGACTCGGACGCTGGTTCCGGCGCAGGCGGTTCACCCGCGTCACCGAGCTGGACTGGGGGGAGGGCGCCCGGCTCTCCGGTCTCACCCGGTTCCGCGCGGCCTGGCGACAGGCCGGCCTCGCCCGGACCGACCTGTGGGACCTCCCGCTCGGCGCCTCCCGGGTGGTGGAGCCGGACCCCCGTACTACCGCTCCCCGCCCCGCACCCGGCGCACCAGCCCCGGAGCCGTGCCGACCAGCACGGTCAGCACCACCACCGCCGCCACACCCTCCCACGGCCGGGCGAACAGCGAACCCCCCAGGATGCCGATCAGCTGATACGTCAGCGCCCATGCCAGACACGCCGGAAGATTGCCCCGCGCGAAGCGTCGCAGCGGCCACTCGGCCAGCAGGCACGCGAGCATCACCGGAATCCGGCCCGCCGGTATCAGCCGGGACAGCACCAGCACCGTCACCCCGTGCTCGGCCAGCTTCCCCCGCGCCTGCTCCAGCCGCTCCTCCGGCGCCCGCGACCGCAGCGCCTCCAGCCAGCGCGAGCCGCTCCGCGAACGCAGACCACGCCGCCCCAGCCAGTACAGCGCCGCGTCCCCCAGGAAGGCCGCCAGCGACGCCGTGACGAACACCAGCGCCAGCGAGAACGGCGCCGTCCGATGGACCGCCACCACCGCCGCCGTGCTCACCAGCGCCCCCGTCGGCACCACGGGTATCAGCGCCCCGACCAGCACCAGCAGGAACAGCGACGGATACCCGAACGCCTGCTGCGAAGGCCCCAGCGGCACACCGGCCGTCGCCGCGGCGGCCAGTACCGCCGCACTCCCCACGTGTCTCACCTGGCGACCTCCAGCCGTACGCCCTCCCCGTGCCCCAGCCGGTGCACCGTCACCTTCGGCGCCGCCTCGGCCGCCAGCCGCACGAACTCCTCGCCCGGCCCGTAGAATTCGTGCGGGCGGACCCCGTCCAGCCCGATCGGCCAGTACGTGCCGTAGTGCACCGGCACCGCCCAGCCCGGCGCCAGCCGGGCCAGCGCCCGCGCCGCCCGGCCCGCGTCCAGATGCCCCTCACCGAGGTTCGGCCCCCAGCCGCCCACCGGCAGCAGCGCCACGTCCACCGGGCCGACCTCCTCGGCCATCGCGTCGAACAGCCCGGTGTCACCAGCGAAGTAGGTGCGCGCCTCGCCCTCCACCACGTAGCCGAGCGCGGGGGAGCGGTGCGGGCCGAACGGCAGCCGCCGCCCGTCGTGCAGCGCCGGCACCACCCGCACCCGCAGCTCCCCGAGCCGCACCTCGTCGCCGGGCGCCACCTCGGTGAGGGTCAGCCCGCGCAGCCGCCGCAGCCCCGGCACCGTCCGCGGCGCGCCCCGGGGCACGAGCAGACGCGTGCCCGGCGCCACCTGCGCCAGCGAGGGCAGATGCAGATGGTCGGCGTGCAGATGGGAGACGAGCACCACGTCGGCCCGGCGGGCGTCGGCGGGCGGCGGACCGCCCCGGCGCCGGCGCAGATGCGCCAGCCGGGACGCGAACAGGGGATCGGTCAGCACCCGGATGTCCGAGTCCTCGATCGTGCAGGTGGCATGACCCCACCAGGTGACCTCCACCGGCACTACCCTCACCTCCGCCGTGCGACTCCCCCGAAGCCTACGGGCAGCGGTAGGGTCGGCGGCGAAACCCGGAGGTGAGGGGATGCCATGGGACCGTTGCAGGGTGCCTCGGCCGCTGCGGCGACGGTACGGATCACCGCCATCGCCAGCCTGACCCCGCTGGAGGAGCTGGAGGCCGACCCCTTCCTGGTCGACTCCCGCGGCCAGCACGCCATGTGCGCCCGCTGGGCCGCCGAGCAGGGGTATGTCATCGCGCGCGAACTCCTCGTCGGCGGGCTGCGCTTCGACCACGACGCGCTGTGGGACGGGATGCGGCCCGGCACGGACCTGTTCGTCGCGCCCAGCCTGCGGGTCCTGGAACGCGCGCTGTCCTCGGTGGAGGAGTTCACCGCCGAATGCGCCCGCCGCGGGGTCCGCGTGGAGACCGTGGGCAGCGCCGAACCCGCGTACGACGCCCGGATGAAGGCGCGCGTGCACCGGCGGCTCTCGATGCCCACGGCCGGGTACGACGGCAACTGAGCCTCCCCGGTACGACCGGCCGGTATGACAAGGTGGGGGGCAGGCCCCACGGTGCGGGCCGGAACGTGAGGAGCGGGGCGTGCGGTGGCGGCGGGTTGCCGGTCAGCTGGGTCGGAGTGTCACGGTATGGGCGGTCTCCACGCTCACCATGCTCGTACTCGCCGGGATTCTCCCCGACTTCCGGCTCCAGGCGCCCGACGGTGACAGCGCCACCCGGATAGCCGTCACCGCCGCCTGCGGAGCCGGGGCGTTCGGCCTGCTGTCGGCCCTGGCCTGGCCCGTGCTGGTACGGATGCTGCTGCTCGTCCCCGCGCTCTTCCTCGGCCTGCTGGTCTTCTTCCTCAACGGCTCCCTGCTGCTGCTCGCCCTGCGCGTCAACCCCTCGGGGCGGGCCGAGGCGGCCCCCGATACCGCCGTGATCGTCGCCGCCGTGATGTCCGCCGTCGCCTCCGCCACCGGCGGAGCGCTCGCCGTCCGCGACGACGACGCCTACCGGCGCCGTCTGCTCCGCCTGGCCGACCGCCGCCGCAGAGCCACCGTGCCCCGCGCGGGCACGCCCGGCCTGGTCTGCGTCCAGCTCGACGGCGTCGGCCACGACGTGCTCACCGCCGCCGTCCGCGACGGCCTGATGCCCACCGTGGCCCGCTGGCTGGCCAGCGACGGCGTCATCCCGCCCACCCACCGGCTCACCCCCTGGCGCACCGACTGGTCCAGCCAGACCGGCGCCAGCCAGCTCGGCATCCTCCACGGCAGCACCTTCGACATACCCGCCTTCCGCTGGTACGAGAAGGAGCGCGGCGAGATCATGGTGTGCAACCGGCCCACCTCGGCGGCCGAGTTGCAGCGCCGCGCCATGGCCCGCACCGGCGAGGCCGGACTGCTCGCCGTCGACGGCGCCAGCCGGGGCAACCTGTTCAGCGGCGGCGCCGGGGAACAGGCCCTCGTCCTCTCCATCGCCACCCGCCGCCGGGGCCGGGAGAACCGGTCCCGCGCCGGCTACTTCGCCTACTTCTCCGACCCCGCCAACGCCGTGCGCACCGCGTTGTCCTTCTGCGCCGAGATCGGCCGCGAGCTCGGCCAGTCCACCCGCGCCCGGTTCGCCGGAGCGCACCCGCGCGTCGGCCGGGGCGGCCTCTATCCGTTCGTCCGCGCCTTCGCCACCGTCGTCGAACGGGACGTGGTCGTGGCCGCCGTGATGGGCGACCTGCTGGCCGGCCGCACCGCCGTCTACGCCGACCTCGTCGCCTACGACGAGGTCGCCCACCACTCCGGCCCCGACAGCCGTGACGCCCGCAAGGTCCTCAAGCGCCTCGACCGCTCCCTGGCCCTGATCGAGAAGGCCGCCGAGCACGCCCCGCGCCCCTACCGCCTGGTCGTCCTCTCCGACCACGGCCAGAGCCCCGGCGAGACCTTCCGCTCCCGCTACGGCCTCACCCTCACCGACCTCGTCCGCGCCGGCAGCGGACTGGCCGTGCCGCGCGGCGCCGGACACACCCGGAGCGGCGCCGAGGCCCGCGCCGCCGTACGCGCAGCCCTGGGCCGGGCCGACGGCGCGCCCGCCATCACCGAGCGCGACTCCGAACCCGTCGTCCTCGCTTCCGGCAACCTCGGCCTGGTCTCCTTCCCGGACGTGCCGCACCGGATGACCAAGGAGGAGATCGACACCCGCCACCCGGCGCTGCTCCCCACCCTCGCCAACCACCCCGGCATCGGCTTCCTGCTGGTCCGCAGCGCCGAGCACGACGGCGTGGTCCTCGGCCCGTGCGGCACCGAGATCCCGCTCGCCGAACTGGACGAGCGCCCCGGACCGCTGGACCGCTTCGGCCCCGGCGCCGCCGACGCCGTACGCCGCGCGCACGCCTTCCCGCACACCGCCGACATCATGGTCAACTCCTGGCACGACCCGGCGAGCGGCCAAGTGCACGCCTTCGAGGAGCAGATCGGCTCCCACGGCGGCCTCGGCGGCGCCCAGTCCCGCCCGTTCCTGCTCTCCCCGCTCACCCTCTCCGTGCCCGAGGAGGACGGCGAGACGCTGTCCGGTGCCGAACGCGTGCACGGCGTACTGCGCCGCTGGCTCGGCGAGTTGAGCGGCCCCGAGGTACCGCTCGACGCCGACCCCGAACGCCGGGCGGCCTGAGCACGCGGGCCGGTCCTCACGGTGCTGCGACCCCGGATGTGATCGGATGGGGGTAAGGGGGCACCAGGACCCGGAACACGGGAACACCGGAACACACTCGAAGGGAACCACCGTGGCTACCACGCGCACCGCACACACGGTCTGGGAAGGCGAACTGCTGTCGGGCAGCGGCACCGTCACGTTCGACTCCTCCGGCATCGGCTCGCAGCCGGTGTCATGGCCGTCGCGCGCCGAGCAGGCGAACGGCCGCACCAGCCCCGAGGAGCTGATCGCCGCCGCCCACTCCAGCTGCTTCTCCATGGCCCTGTCGCACGGCCTGACCGGCGCCGGCACGCCTCCCACCCGGCTGGAGACCAAGGCCGACGTGACCTTCCAGCCCGGCGAGGGCATCACCGGCATCCACCTCACCGTGCGCGGCGAGGTCCCGGGCCTGGACGCGGAGGGCTTCCGCACGGCCGCCGAGGACGCCAAGAAGAACTGCCCGGTCAGCCAGGCCCTGACCGGCACCGACATCAGCCTCACGGCCGAGCTGGCCTGAGGCCCGTCGGCCTCCGGTGCCGCGTCCGCCGCGTCCGCCGCGTCGCGGGCGCGGCACCGGTCACAGGCTCTCGCGGAACTCCCGCAGCAGCTTCCGGGTGCGCTGCGCCGAGGCCGCCCGCGCCGTCATGTGGTCCAGCACCTCAAGATGCGCGGCCACCTCCGCGCGCGAGTCGAGGTACAGCGCGCCGGTCAGATACTCGGTGAACACCATGTCCGGCAACTCCCGCTCGCCGAACCGGAACAGGGTGAAGGGGGCGTACGTCCCCGGATGCGGGCCCGCCGCGAGCTCCGCGAGCTGGACGGTGATCCCGTCCCGGTCGGCGTACTCCAGCAGCCGGTCCAACTGGTCCCGCATCACCTCCGAGCGGGTGCTCACCGGCCGCCGCAGCACCGTCTCGTCCATCACGAACCACAGATGCGGGGCGTCCTCCCGCTCCAGCAGCCGCTGCCGCTCCAGGCGCAGCGCCACATGCCGCTCCACCGTCTCCGGGTTGTGCTGCCCTATCGTCCCGGCCTCCAGCACCGCCCGCGCGTACGCCTCGGTCTGGAGCAGGCCGGGGACGAAGTGGGGCTCGTAGGAGCGGATGAGGCGGGCGGCACCCTCCAGGCTGACGTACAGGCTGAACCAGTCCGGCAGCACGTCGTGGAACCGCTGCCACCAGTCGGGCTGGTTGGCCTCCTCGGCCAGCCGCACGAACGCGGCGGCCTCCTCCGCCCCCACCCCGTACGCGCCGAGCAGCGCCTGCACGTACGGGATCTTCAGCGCGACCTCGGCCGTCTCCATCCGCCGTACGGTCGCCGAGGCCACCCTCAGCACCCGCGCGGCCTCGTCCCGGCTCAGCCCGGCCGACTCCCGCAGCTGCTGCAACCGTCTGCCGAGCACCACCTGACCCACGGTGGGAGCGGCCCGCCGCTCACTCACACCCCGCCCTCCCCTGCCCGCCGACGCATGCGGGCAGTGTGCCACGTGGAGGTTCACCGCACACGGGGGATCAACCAGCAACGGCAGGCTTGGAGTCGGCCGGGTCGGGGAGGGCCGGGGCGGAGTCGGCGTGCAGGGTCAGCCACACCGGGACAAAGCCGGTCGCGTCCCCCCCCCGCTGGCCGAAGCCCTCTCCGCCTCCCCCGCCGCCCCGCCGGCCCCGAAGCCACCTTCACCCGCTTCCTCGACGGCCTGGACATCGGCTGAACCAGGGGCCGGCCCTTCCCGGGAACGGTGAACTCGTGGGCGAACAAGGGGACATGGGCCTCGTCGGGATGGGCACACGGAAAGCTGTGCTCGACTACGACAAGGAAGCCGAGTCCTACGACAGCCTCCGTGGCGGCGAGCCCCGCGCCCGCGCCGCCGCCGACACCGTCCTCGGGCTGATCCCGGACCACGAAGGCCGCCTGCTGGACACCGGCTGCGGCACCGGCATCGTCACCCGGCTCCTGGCCGGGGCGCGGCCCGCGCTGCGGGTCACCGGCGTGGATCTCACGCCCGCCATGACCGACCGCGCCGCCGCCCGGCTGCCCGGAGCCGTGGTGCGCGCCGACAGCCGCCGACTGCCCTTTGCCGGGGGCACGTTCGACGCCGTCACCAGTGTCTGGCTGCTGCATCTGCTGGACGACCCGGCCGATCTGCGCGCCGTGCTCGCCGAGTGCGCGCGGGTGCTCCGGCCGGGCGGCACCTATGTCACCACCGTCGGCAAGGCGAAGGCGCACGACGTCGGCAGCGACATCGACGCCGTCCTCGGCCCGCGCCCCCGGCGCCCCGCCGCCGACGACCCGGCCGAGGTGGACGCCTACGCCGCCGAGGCCGGGCTGGTCAGGACGGGTCAGGCGCGGTTCACCGGGGTCGGGCAGGGGCGTAGTCCGCGCCGGACCATCAAGGACCTCCGGCGCGGCTGGTTCACCCTGCTGCCGCCCGGCGAGCCCCGCACCGAGGAGTTCGCCGCCCGGCTGGCCCGCCTGCCCGACCAGGACCGACCCCGCGCCGATCCGGTCTTCACCGTGCACGCCTACCGACGGTCGGAGTGAGGCGCCGTTTGCCATCCCGGCAACAGAGCTTGCCGCAGATCAGCGCGTCGTCGCGCAGGGGCCGGCCGTCCGACTGGGGGTAGGCGGTGTCGTCCTGGTACCAGGGGTCGCGGTCCTCGGTGCGGTGAGTCGTGCGCTGCCCGTCGCAGTCCACGTCCAGGTCCGCACGCCAGGACACCGCGCCCTGAGCGGCGCACAGGGCCGCCC
>NZ_JBHXLV010000035.1:0-41304 GCF_042721685.1 Streptomyces sp. NPDC058459
GCATCTGACGAACAATCTGAATCACGGGGCTGTGTCGTGGCCACAGCCAGAGCCTCCCATCACCCCATGATCCAGATCTAGCCCTGTAGTACTAGTACTCGTCCTCGTCCGGCCCCTTCTTCCCGCCGCCCCGGCCGGTCTCGTCGCCCCGGTCGATCGTCCGGGTCGGCCGGGTGCGGCCGGGCTCGGGAAGTTCACCCAGGTGGCTGCGGAGGTAGAGGACGTCGCCGACGAACAGGTCGTAGAGGAAGATGCCGACCAGGCCCCCGATCAGCGGGCCGACGATGGGAATCCACCAGTAGCCGCTGAACTGGCCCGGCACGCTGCCCGGGAAGGCGAGGCTCCCCCAGCCCGCCACCCAGGTGAACAGCCGGGGGCCGAAGTCACGGGCGGGGTTGATGGCGTAGCCCGCGTTCGCGCCGTAGGACATGCCGATCGCGGCGACCGCGAAGCCCACCATCAGCGGGGCCAGGTTCGCCTTCACCGCCTGGTTGCGCAGGTCCAGGATGGCGACCACGAACATCACCAGGAAGCCCGCGCCCACGATCTGGTCGATCAGCGGACCCCAGATGCCCCCGTGGAAGTACGGCGCGGGGAAGGTGGCGAAGATGGAGAACGAGGCCACGGTGTGGCCGTTGGTCTTGGGCCCCGACACCGCGGTGTCGTAGGCGTCGATCGCGTTGTGGTAGACGAGGTACACCAGCGCCGCCCCCGCGAACGCGCCCGCGACCTGGGCGAACCAGTACGGCAGCACCTTCAGCCAGGAGAAGCCCCGGCGGACGGCCATCGCGAGGGTGACCGCGGGGTTGAGGTGGGCGCCGCTGACCCCGCCGGCCACGTACACACCGAAGGTCACGGCCAGTGCCCAGCCCCAGGCGACCAGCAGCCAGTCACCGGCGGCGAGGAAGATCGTCGTGGTGGTGGCGGCGCGGCCCGAGCCCGGCAGCGCGGCGACCGCCATGGCGACCACACCGCAGCCGAACGAGATGAGGACGAAGGTCCCGATGAACTCCGCCATCAGCTCGCCCGCCAGACCGCCCCGGTGCCGGAGCCGGGCCGGCTTGATGAGCGGGGGAATATCGACAGCAGCCATTGAGGCCCCCTAGCGGAGAGGCAGTTAGGGCAAACATCCTCATGTTCACCCAGTCCGCTCCGTCCCGCAGGGCGGGAAACCCGTATGGCCTAAGGGCGGCCTAAGGGGCGTCAGGGCCGGGCGAGGCGTGCCGTCTGTGCCGCCGTCACCGTACGCACCATCAGGGCCCCCGCCACGGCCGCACCCGCCAGGGCCACGTCGGCGGCCGGCAGCGGCCGGATCCCGGAGTGGGCACGGGCGCTCGTGAACTCGCCGCTGCGCCGCGCACGTGCCGCGTCCACCGCAAGCCCCGCCGACAGGCCCGAGCACTGGGAAGGCGACTGATCATCGGCAAGGACGGCGAGTCCGCCGTCGGCCCGCTGGTCGAACGGTCCACCCGCCACGTGCTGCTCCCGCACCTGCCCGGCGACCATGGAGCCGAGGCCGCCCTTGGTGCCCTGACAGCCGCCGTCCAGACCCTGCCCGAAATACCTCAAGCGTCCGCGCCGGCGAAGGCGCTTGCCGCGGGGTGCCCCCGGCACGGGGGGGGGCGCCCCGCACTCCGTGTGGCGCGGCATCGCGGTCGTTCTCGGCGGGGGTGCGGGCCCGGAGGTTGCTGTTCCGGGCTGTCAGTACAGCGCCTTGTAGACGCCCCAGCCGGTGCCGATCTTCACGCGGGCGCCGAAACCGCCCTTGCCGCTGCCCGCCCAGCGGTACAGGTTGCCCGCGGTGTCGCGCGCGAGGAGGTCGTTGTGGCCGTCCTCGGTCAGGTCGCCGACACCGACGAGGGCGTTGTAGGCGTCGAAGCCCGAGGCGATCTTCACGGGTGCCCCGAAGCCGCCCTTTCCGTTGCCGAACCAGCGATGGAGTTTCCCGGCCCTGTCGCGGCCGAGAAGGTCTCCCGTTCTGTCGCCGTTGAGGTCGCCCACGCCGACCAGCGCCGCATAGCCGGACAGCCCGGTGGCGACGCGCACCCGGGCCTTGAACGTGCCCCTGCCGGTGCCGGCGTAGAACCACAGGGCTCCGGACCGGTCACGGGCGAGCAGGTCGGACCGGCCGTCACGGTCGAGGTCCCCGGACGACGTGAGCACGTCGTACGTGTTCCAGCCCTTGCCGATGACGGTGGACTTGTTGGACCCCGGGGCGAAGTACACCTGCCCGAAGCCCCAGTACGCGCGCAGTTCGCCGGTGGACGTGCGGACCAGCATGTCCGCGAACCCGTCGCCGTTGAGGTCGCCGGCCGGCACGAGGGTGGAGGAGGCCGGCCAGTACGCGGTTCGGCCGCGGTTGTAGAAGTACCCCTTGGGATGCCCCTCCCACGAGTTGGGATGCCCCTCCCACGAGTCGGTCCCGCCGTCCTTCCGGACCGCCACCATGTCCGGGAACCCGTCACAGTCGTAGACGTGGGTCGGCAGGGCGCCGCACAGCACGTCCAGGCCGCCGCTTCCCGTCGGCACCGCCACGGTCGAGCCGTTGAACCTCGCGGTCAGATGCCAGGTGTAGCGGCCGCTCCGGGCAAGAGCACCGTTGGACTCCCGTCCGTTCCACGAGGCCGGGATGTCGTCGAAACCGCGTTCGGCGCCACCGCGCACCACAGCCACCCGGCGCCCGGTCGCCCTCTGGACGATGCCGAGTTCCCAGGAGTCCACGGGACGGCTCACCCGGCCCCTTGTGCCGTAGACGCTAGCCGATCAAGGAAGTCCCGGTCCGGCCCGCCCGGATCACGATCGGGCAACCCGACGCGGCCCCACCGGGGCGGACAGGGAGCGACCGTGCGAAGACGCGGCCGGAGCCCGACCGCGTACTCCAGGAAGGGCCTCACCGTACGGGTGGATCTCGGCCCCGATGCGGCCGGCCACCTGCTCGACGGAGATCCTGGTCGGCCGCCCGGTCCGCGTCCCGGTTCCGCCTCTCCTGAACTTCGGTACGGCTCAGGCCTCCCTCGTCATCAATGGCTGGGGAAGCCGCCACCCCCCTCCAGCAGCACCCGCACCCCCGCCACGATCCCCTCCACCACCTCCGTCGGCGGGATCTCCGGGTTCGTCGGTCTCGGGTGGGTCGTGCGGGCCAGGATCGGGAGTTCGAGTTGGGCGCCGCCGTCGCGGGTCTGGTTGACCGGGTTGTCCGGGTGGAGGCCGCGTAGGGGTCGAGGGATGTCGGCCAGGGTGGTGATCGGTTCGAAGGCCGGGGCCCGGTGGGAGAGCGCGGTGGCGAGGATTCGGGCCGCGGGGCGGTTGCTGCCGCCCGCGTAGATCGTGCGGGGGGCCGTCCGGCGGCTGTGGCCGTGGAGGGAGATCGTGAGGGTGGCGTGGGAGAGGAAGGTGGTCAGGGGGGTGCAGGGGGGCATGCGGGTGGACGGGATGTGGGTCGGGGGGCCCTCCGGCTGGGTGAAGGTGAGGAGGGTGGCTCCGGTGCGGGTCGCCACCTCGCTCGCCAGTTCCGCAGTGCCGCCCTCCACGCCGCCGTGCAGGGCCAGCAGGCCGACGGGGCCTGCCAGGCGCAGGGTGGTCAGGAAGGTCGCGTCCTCGATCGTCACTCGTTCCGTGTGCATCAGCCCTCAGCGTGCCACCCGTAGCGTGCGGGTGACCGTCACCTGGTCCAGGTCGGAGATCCGTATCGTCACCTTCATGGTCCAGGTGCCGGGGATCGGGAGGTTGAAGGAGTTCGTGGCCCAGTAGCCGCCCCGGTCGGCGACCCCGGTGTCCAGGGGGCCCAGACGCTGGGCCGGGAGGGTCATGGTGACGCGGAGTTCGGGGACGGCCGCCAGGGCTCCGTTCGCGCCGTAGACCACCGCCTGGACGGAGTTGGAGCCCACCCGGCCGGGGTCGAAGGTGATCTGGACCTTGCCGCGGCCGGCCTTGCCCACCGTGAACGGGACCGTCGTGACCGAGGCCGCCGGGATGCCCGTCTCCGCCGTGGCCGCCTCCTCGGCAGCCCGGCCCGGCAGCGTGCTGGTCAGCAGGGTCGTCAGGACCAGGACCAGCACCCCCACGGCCGCCTCCGCCAGTACCGTGCGGCGCAGCCGGCGGACGGGGAGCGCGGGGTCGTCCGAGGGGGCGACGGGAGGCTCCGGGGGGCCTCCGGCCGGCTGCGGGACCTTCACCGGCGCGGCCGACAACCGGGCCGTCCAGCGGCGCGACAACGCCGCCGCCGCCAGCAGCACCACCACCGCCGCCAGCTTCGCCAGCAGCACGCGGCCGTACGTGCTGTCCGTGAGGGCCTGCCAGGTGCCGAGCCCGCGCCAGGACTGGTACACGCCCGTCACGACCAGGACGATCACCGAGGTCAGGGCGAGGCGGGAGAAACGGGTCACCACCCGCGGCGGGACGGCCGGCGCCCGCAGGGTGAGGAGCAGGGCCGCCAGGCCGCCCAGCCAGGCCGCCGTCGCCAGGAGGTGGAGCGTGGTGGAGGCGATGGCGAGGGGGACCTGGATGCCGGCCGAGGCGTGTTCGGCCGCCGACCAGGTGAGGGCCAGGGCCACGGCCAGGGTCGCGCCCGCCGTCAGGGCGGCGGGACGCGGTACGGGCCGGCGGCGCAGCCACAGCGCGCCGGCCACCGCCAGCAGCAGCAACGCCAGCCGGCCGAGGAGGAGTTCACCGGGACGCGTGGTCAGGGTGCGGCTCAGCGAGGTGAACGCCGGTGCGGTGCCCTCCTCGTACGGTCCCCGCAGCACGAGCAGGGCCAGCGTGGAACCGAGCAGGGTGGCGGTGCCGGCGACGAACAGCGGGCGCAGGAGGTCACGTCGAGGCGGACGGCAGTACGCGACGAACGTGGCCGCCCCCAGCAGCAGCGCCACCGCCAGATACGCCAGGTACCGGGCGATGTTGTAGAGGCTGGTGGTGGTGCCGTTCTCCGCCGTGCCGGGAGCCGTCGCCGTCGTCACCGAGCGCTCGCCCACCGAGAAGGTGAGCGCGCCGGACACCGGGTGGCTGTCGGCGGACACCACGCGCCACGCCACCACGTACGTGCCCTTGGCCATCCGCGCCGGCAGGGGCACGCGGATCGTGTCCGCCCGGCCGGGGGCGTGGTCGGCCTGGCCCGTGCGGAGGCGGTGGTTGTCGGGGTCGTAGATCCGGAACGAGTCGGTGAGCAGGCCCACCGACTCGGTGTACGTCAGGGTCAGCGCGCGCGGGGCGCGCTGGAGGATCGTTCCGTCCGCCGGGTCGGTGGCGCGCAGGGCCGCGTGCGCGGAGGCGGGGGAGGCGGTGCCGAGCAGGAGCAGGAGCAGGCCCGCGACCGCCGGCAGCACGCGCCTCAGCATTCGTTCACGGTCGCGCACTCGCCCCTGCCTCCGTCGTCCGTCCCCGCCCTGTCCCCCGCCTGTACGGATGTTCGCGGCGGAGCGCTCAAACGGTACCGGTGGCCTCCGGGAACACGGTCTCGCGGGTGAGGAAGGCGAGACGGGCGCGCTTCTGTGGCAGGTACACGTCCGGCAGGTCGATCTCGGGGAGGACGACCTCGGGGCCGGCGCTGAAGCCCTGGCGTTCGAAGCGGGTGATCGCCCTGGTGTTGCGTACGTCCGGGTCGACCACGACGCGGTGGCGGTCCAGCACGCGCAGGACGAAGTCCGCGACCACGGTCAGCAGGGCCGAGGTCCACCCGGGGCGGTGGGCGCCGGGGCCGGCGGGAGCGAGGAGCAGGTGGACGCCTATGTCTCCCGGGCGGACCTCGTAGCACTCGCCCACCCGGTCGGCGGCGGGGTCGTAGGTCTGGAGGAGGGCCGCCGGTTCGCCGTCCTTGGTGACGAGGTGGGCGTGGTGGGTGTCGAGGGTGGCCATGTGGGCGTAGATCCGCGCCACTTGGGCCTCGGTGAGGTCCGTCATGCCCCAGAAGGCGGCTCTTTCCTGGGTGACCCAGGTGTGGATCACCCGGGCGTCCGTCCCGGGGTCCAGGGGGCGGATGGCGACGTTGCCGTAGCCGGGGACGCGCTGTTCGTGGCGGGCGGTGTCAGGCATGTGGTTCCTCGGGGGTGTCGGTCTCGGTGTGTTCGAGGGTGAGCCGGGTCCAGTCGGTGACCACCCGGGCCAGATCTCCCGTGAGCCACAGGGGGAGTTGGTCACGGTGGTGGGGGCTGCCGGGTACGCCGTCGGCGCCGGAGGGGACGATCCAGCGGCTGTTCTCACGGTCGGCCAGGTCCCAGACGTAGCGGGCGGCGGGACCTCGGGCGGCGAGGTCGGTGATGCCGGGGACGGCAGTGGTGCAGTTGACGCAGTCGTGGTCGCCGGCCAAGCCCGGTTCCGGGATGGGGCCTTCGGGGAGAGCACGCCAGGGGGCCAGCCGGTGCGTGTCGGACCAGGGACCGGCGGGTGGTGCGGCCGCGGTCTCCTCCAGGGCCGCGCGTACGGTCCCGTGGCGGTCGATCCCGTACAACTCCTCCGCCTTCAGCAGGTGTTCGAGGGCGAAGCCGATGCGGGCCGGGAGGGACATCCAGGGCAGGAGGACCTCGGGGTAGGCGGGGGGTTCGGTGAGGGGGGCGAAGGCGGGGTGGGCGGCGAGGCGGCGGACGACAGCGGTGCGGAGGGCCGCGTACGCCGCCGCCTCGGTGCTGTCGGCGTCCATGTGGCGGTTCCAGGACAGCAGGCGCTCGCGGAGGCGGGTCGCTTCCGGGGTGAGGGTGCCGAGGCCGGCGAGGTGGTCCAGGAGGGGGGCGGCCGAGGCCAGGTGGGTGTCGGTGTGGAGGGCGGGGAGTTCGGTGGCGGACCAGGCGGGGCGCCGCTGGAGGAGGGCGCGGATGCGGGTGGCGCGGTGGGGTGGGGCGAACTCGACGCCGAGGGGGGAAGCGGGGCCGCGCTGGTTCGCCATCACGGCCATGCCGTCGTCCACGGTGGCGTACGGGGGTGTGTGCCAGCCCCGCCACTCGTGGCCCTTCTCCCAGGCGGGGACGAGGCGGAGGCTGTTGGTACGGGCGCGGACGGGGACGCGGCCGGCGACCCTGTGGAGTACCGCGCCCGTGGTGTCGGCGGCCTGGACGACGTTGACGGGCTCGGTCCAGGCGTCCAGGGCGGTGTCGATGTCGGCGACGGTGCGGGCCCTGAGGAGGGGGAGGAGGGCGCTGAAGCCGAGGTCTTCGGTCACGCGGGGCGGGTAGCGCAGGGCGAGGGCCGTGGCGGGGGTCTCCCCGGCTTCCCGCGTCCGGGCCGGGGCGGCCCCCGCTCCTTCCAGACCTCCCAGCCCCTCCGGGCCCCCCGCGATCACCGGCCCCCGCTCCGTCTCGATGACCTCGGCCTCCACCGCCGCCTCCCCCGCGACCTCGACCACCTCCACATGCCGGGCGGCCCGCGCCCAGACCCCCTCCGGGGACAGTGCCTCCACCCCCGCGCCCGTGCGGCGGAGGTGTTCTCGGTAGAGGTCCTGGTAGTCGGCCATGGCGTTGGTGACGGCCCAGGCGGCGGTGCCGGTGTGGGCGAAGTGGGCGATGCCGGGGACGCCGGGGACGGCGAGGCCGACGACGTCGAACTCGGGGCAGGAGAGGCGGACCTGCTGGTAGACCCCGGGCTCCTCCAGGAAGCGGTGCGGGTCGCCGGCGATCAGCGGCAGCCCGCTGGTGGTGCGGGCGCCGGCGAGGAGCCAGCCGTTGCTTCCGGCGGTGCCGGGCCCGTCCGTGGCGAACAGCCCGACCGCGTCCGGGCCCAGGTGCCGTACCGCCTCCTCGCGCCACAGCTTGGCCGGGAACCCGGCGAACAGGATGTGGGTGCCGAGCCAGACGCCGAGCGGGGTCCACGGCTCCCAGCGGCCGGCGGCGAGTCCCACCCGCGCGAACTCGGGGGTGCGCGCGGCCCCTTCGGGCAGCCCCGCGTTGACGCCGTCGACGTAGGCGCGGACCCAGTCCGCCGTCTCCGGGTCCCGTCTCTCCAGTGCGGCAAAGCAGCGTCTGGCGGTGTCGTCGAGGCGGGCGCGGCGGGCGAAGACGTCCCAGGGCAGGGCGGAGGCGCCGAGGAAGGACGCCGAGGTGCCCTGGGCGCGGTGGCGCTCGACCTCCAGTTGCCAGGCGCGGTCGAGGGCGGTCACCCTGCCCTGGGCGCGGGCGAGTTCACGGGCACTGGCGGCGCGCACGTGGGGGATGCCCCAGGCGTCGCGGTAGGTCTCGGTGGTCACCCTGGAGGACCCTTCCCTTTTAGGTTAGCCTTGCCTAACTTCACAGCCAAGTGGAGGAATCGTACGCGAGGGGCGGAGAGACGATGGGTCAGGGTCGGGGCTGGGAGGGCGCGGTACTCAGGCTGATGCGCGCGAAGGACTTCACGTTCACGGTGACCGGCGCCGAGGACGTCACGCCGCACTACCGGCGGCTGCGGATGACCGACGGCGGGCTGCTCGCCGCGACCGGGGTGCACCCCACCATGTGGGTCCGGCTGTGGTTCTCCGACGGCGGCCGCCCCCACCAGCGCGCCTACACCCTGGTCGACCCCGACCCGGAGACCGGCACCCTCACCCTGGAGTTCGCCCTGCACGAGGGCCGCGCCTCCGACTGGGCCCGCGCGGCCGAGGAGGGCGACACCGTCGAGGCGACCGTGCGGGGCACCGGCTTCCAGCGCCCCGAGCCCGACCCCTCGCACGTCCTGGTGGTCGGTGACACCGCCTCGCTGCCCGCGATCAACTCCCTGCTGGGGGAGTTGGGTTCGGCACCGGCGACCGTCTGGTTCGAGGGCGCCCTGGACGGACTTCCGTCCGGCGCCGACCCGGAGCGGCACGAGATCCGCGAGGTACCGCGCCAGGAGGCCGGCCGGCATCTGGTCGAGCGGGTCCGCGCCGAGCTGCCGGAGATCCTGTCCGGCACCGAGCACCCGTACGTGTGGATCGCCTGCGACACCGCGACGACCCGCGCGCTCGGCTCGTACGTCCGCAAGGAGCTGAACGTGCCCAGGCAGCGTGTGCACGCGCTGGGGTACTGGCGGGCGGAGTGACTCCGCACGCGGGATCATGGACGTATGGACGTCACCCTGCACCTCGCCCAGGACGCCGACGCCGACGCGCTGCTCGGCCGCAGCCCGCTCGCCGCGCTCACCGGGATGCTGCTGGACCAGCAGATCCCGATGGAGTGGGCGTTCAAGGGCCCGGAGACGATCGCACGCCGGATGGGCGCCGACGACCTGGACGCACACGACATCGCGGCCCGCGACCCGGAGGAGTTCGCGGCCCTGCTCTCCGAGAAGCCGGCCGTGCACCGCTACCCGGGGTCGATGGCGAAGCGGGTGCAGGCGCTGTGCCAGTACCTGGTCGAGACCTACGACGGTGACGCCTAGGCGGTGTGGCGGGACGCGGGCAGCGGGCCCGAGCTGCTGAAGCGGCTGGAGGCGCTGCCCGGGTTCGGCAGGCAGAAGGCGCAGATCTTCCTCGCCCTGCTCGGCAAGCAGCTCGGGGTGACGCCCGAGGGGTGGCGGGAGGCGGCCGGGGCGTACGGCGAGGCGGAGTCGTACCGCTCCGTCGCCGACATCACCGGGCCGGAGTCGCTGAGCAGGGTACGGGCGCACAAGCAGGAGACGAAGGCGGCGGCCAAGGCCGCCAAGGCCCGGCCGAAGCAGGGATAGCACCGGCCGGGTGCCTCCGAGTGGCGGAATGTCCCCGTCCGGTCCAAGCATGGAACATGACCGACCATCCCATCAGCGGCCCCGCACAGGGCAGCCCGTACGACCCGAATCCCGGCGCGGGCCAGGTCCCGCCCGGTACCCCTCCCGGCCCCGGCCCCGGCGCGGTCCGGACGGACAAGGACCGTGACCGCGCGGAACACCACGACCCCGAGGAGCAGTTCGAAGGTCCGCTGCACATGCTGTCCCAGGCGGCCTGGCAGGTGGTCCTGCTCACCGGCGTCGCCTCGCTCATCCTGGGCATCCTGGTGCTCGTCTGGCCGGACGCCACGCTGGTCGCGGTAGGCGTGCTGTTCGGCCTCTACCTCCTGGTCAGCGGCGTCTTCCAACTGGTCTCCGCGTTCGGCACGCACAAGAGGACCTCGCTGCGGGTGCTGGCCTTCGTCAGCGGCGGGCTGTCCATCCTGCTGGGCCTGCTCTGCTTCCGGGGACCGATGCAGTCGATCCTGCTGCTGGCCCTGTGGATCGGCATCGGCTGGCTGATCCGGGGCGTCACCCAGACCATGGCCGCCATCTCCGACAAGGGCATGCCCGCCCGCGGCTGGCACGTCTTCCTCGGCATCGTCACCTTCGTCGCCGGCATCGTCCTGATCGACTCCCCCTTCGAGTCGGTGGCCGTGCTGACCCTGGTCGGCGGCTGGTGGCTGATCGTCGTCGGCATCGTCGAGATCATCACCGGCATCCGGATCAAGGGCCGGGCCAAGGACATCCCGCGGACGGTCTGACCCCTCCTCACCCCCTCCTCACTCCCGGCTCCCCGCCGTCCGTCAACCTCCCGCCGCCGTCGTACGCCGAGCGAGCGGATCTGGGCGGCCGGAGGCGGAGCGGGGGGCGGCGGTGGGGAGATGACCTGGGTGAGCACCGCACGTCCTCGCGCCTCGCGCGTCCGGCTCTGGTTCCGGGCGCTCGTGCTGCTGCTCGCGCTGTCCGTGCCCGGCGGCCAGGTGGCGGTGGCCGGGGCGGACCCGGGGCCGGGGGCGGTCCAGGAGTGCGAGCACGACGTGCCCGCCACCGCGGCCCCGCCAGGCACCCGTGCCCGGCACCGCGCCGACACCCTCGACCGCACCGCTCCCCCGCCCGGCCCCGCGCCCGGCCGGCCCGGTGCGGCAGCGGACCCCGACCGGACGCGGCCCCCGCACACCGCACCCCTGCTGCGCACGGTCGTCCTGCGCTGCTGACGGAGCCGAGCAGTCGGCACCGCTCTGTCAGCACGACACAGGAGGACCACACCCATGCCCACCGACCCTTACGCGGTCCTGCGCGCCCTGCTGCGCGCCGAGGCCAGGCGCAACGCACCGCACCGGCCGGACAGTGAAGCGGCCCGGCAGCGGCCGCCGAAGGAGAAGCGCCGCTGAGCGCACCGGCGGGGGCGGGCTGCCCCGGGCTACCTCCCCCGCCGGGCCGTGCCGAACAGGGAACGGGTGATCTCCCGGCCCAGCTGGGTGCCGACCGAGCGGGCCAGCGACCTGAACACACCGCTGCCGACGACCTGTTCCACGAGCGAGGGGTCTTCGGCCGGAGCCTTCTCCCGCTCGGCCCTCGGTGCCTCCCGGGGAGTCTTCGGGGCCCCGGCGGGGGGCTGCGCCGCCGCCAGCCTCTCGTACGCCGACTCGCGGTCCACAGCCTGTGCATAACGTTCGTGGAGCGGGGACTCCCGTACCGCGCGGTCCAGCTCCGCCGCGTCCACCGGGCCCATCAGGGACTGCGGGGCGCGCAGCCGGGTGGCGGCGACCGGGGTCGGGGCGCCGTTCTCGCTCAGCACGGTGATCACCGCCTCGCCGGTGCCGAGCCCGGTGAGGAGTCCGTCCAGTTCGTACGGGGAGTCGGGGAAGGTCTTCACGGTCGCCCGCAGCGCCTTCCGGTCGTCCGGGGTGAAGGCGCGCAGGGCGTGCTGGACGCGGTTGCCGAGCTGCCCGAGGACGTCGGAGGGGACGTCCTTCGGGGTCTGGGTGACGAAGAAGACGCCGACGCCCTTGGACCGGATCAGCCGCACGGTCCGGGTGATGGCGTCCAGGAACGCGTCCGAGGCGTCGTGGAAGAGCAGATGCGCCTCGTCGAAGAAGAACACCAGCTTCGGCTTCTCCAGGTCCCCGGCCTCGGGCAGGTCGTGGAAGAGGTCGGCCAGCAGCCACATCAGGAAGGTGGAGAAGAGGGCCGGTCTGTCCTGCACGGCGGCCAGTTCCAGGACGGAGACGAGACCGCGCCCGTCCGGCGCCGTCCGCAGCAGCTCGGCGGTGTCGAACTCGGGCTCGCCGAAGAAGTCCGCCATGCCCTGCGCCTCGAACGCGGTCAGCGAACGCAGGATCACCCCGGCCGTGGCGGTGGACAGGCCACCGATGCCCTTGAGTTCGGGCCTGCCCTCGTCGGAGGTGAGGAAGGCGACCACCGCACGGAGGTCCTTGAGGTCGATCAGCTCCAGGCCCTTGGTGTCGGCGTAGTGGAAGATCAGGCCGAGGGACTGCTCCTGAGTGCGGTTCAGGCCCAGCACCTTGGACAGCAGCACCGGCCCGAAGCTGGTCACCGTGGCCCGCACCGGGATGCCGTGGCCGATCCCGCCGAGCGCCAGGAACTCCGCCGGGAAGCCCTCGGCCGACCAGCTCTGCCCGGTCTCCGCCGCCCGGGTACCCACCCGCTCGCCGCCCTCGCCCGGCCGGGCGATGCCGGAGAGGTCGCCCTTGACGTCCGCGAGGAACACCGGGACGCCCCGCGCGGAGAGTTGCTCGGCGATCAGCTGGAGCGTCTTGGTCTTGCCGGTGCCGGTGGCGCCCGCGACCAGCCCGTGCCGGTTCAGCATCGGCAGCGGCACCCGCACCTGGGCGTCCGGCCGGCACACCCCGTCCCACAGCAGGGCGCCGAGGTCCAGCGCGGGGCCGGTGAAGGCGTAGCCGGCCGCGATCTCACGGGCCGGGGCGGGCAGTTGTGCCGGGCCGGAGCCGTCCGGGGCGGGCGTGGTCGCGCTGTCGCTCATCTCAAGGCCCCTCGTCCCGGTGACCACCACTGCCGGTAGTCGCCGTAATGCCCGTTTTGCCGTGTCTTTTCAGCGTCGCACTCCGCCGCCATGGCTGCGCCCGGAACGTCTGGGCCGGTAGGCTTTCCGTGTGATCTTCAAGCGCATCGGAAACGGCCGGCCGTACCCCGACCACGGCCGGGAGAGCACCCGGCAGTGGGCGGACGTCGCGCCGCGCCCGGTCCGCCTCGATCAGCTCGTGACCACCAAGCAGCAGCTCGACCTGGAGACGCTGCTCGCGGAGGACTCCACGTTCTACGGCGACCTCTTCGCCCATGTCGTGAAGTGGCAGGGCGACCTCTATCTGGAGGACGGGCTGCACCGCGCGGTCCGCGCCGCGCTCCAGCAGCGCCAGGTGCTGCACGCCCGCGTCCTGGAACTGGGCTGACAGGCCCCTCCCGGCGGTCACGGCAAGCCCGACTGCCCCGTACGGCCCACCGGTTACCCCTTTCGGGTCCGGCTACGCCGGATGGACTGATCATCTGATAGGCATCACGGCCTCGGCGCACTACGCTGCGCTCATGAGCATGCTGACTCCCCCCGGCATGGGCGGCAAATACCGGATCACAGGGGACACCCACCCTCGGATGCGCCCGCCCAGGCGACGCGGCAGGCTCGCCGCCGCCGTCGTGGCCTCCGTGGCCGCGCTGGGCGTCGCCGGCTGGGGCACGCTGCAGCTCATCGACGTCTTCACCGGCGGCGACGGCTCGGTGTCCGGCCACGCGGCGGACTGCCGTACCAAGGTCGCCAAGGCGGCACCGGTCAGGGCCCTGCCCAAGCCCGGCACCATCACCGTGAACGTCTACAACGCCACCACGCGCTCCGGGCTCGCCAAGCAGACGGCGGACGAGCTGAAGAAGCGCGGCTTCAAGATCGGTGACGTGGGCAACGCGGACAAGCAGTTCGACAAGAAGGTCAAGGGGACCGGGATGCTCGTCGGTCCCGCCACCGCCCTCGACACCACGCTGCCGGTGCTGAGCACCCAGCTCACCGACGCCGAGCGCCGCACCGACGCCGCCCGCAAGGGCGCCGCCCTTGACCTGGTCATCGGGGACGCGTTCAAGAGCCTCACCCAGCGGCCCGCGGCCGACAGCGCGGTGACCAGGCTGACCGCGCCGGAGCAGGTGGCCGCGGTCACGACCACCAGGAAGAAGACCTGCTGAGGCAGCGGAGCAGGAGGGGGGCCGCCCAGCCGGGCGGCCCCCCTCTCTCCCCCGTTTTCTTCCGTGCCTACTCGGCCGCGCCGTACAGGCGGTCGCCCGCGTCGCCGAGGCCCGGCACGATGTAGCCCTGCTCGTTCAGCCGCTCGTCCACCGCGGCCGTGACCACGGTGACCGGGGCGCCGGCCAGCTCGCGCTCCAGAACCTCCACGCCCTCGGGAGAGGCCAGCAGGACCACTGCGGTCACGTCGTCGGCGCCCCGCGCGATCAGCTCGCGGATGGCCGCGACCAGCGTGCCGCCCGTGGCCAGCATCGGGTCGAGGACGTACACCTGGCGGCCGGAGAGGTCGTCCGGCATGCGGGAGGCGTAGGTCTCCGCCTGGAGCGTCTCCTCGTTGCGGACCATGCCCAGGAAGCCCACCTCGGCGGTCGGCAGCAGCCGGACCATGCCGTCCAGCATGCCGAGGCCGGCGCGCAGGATCGGCACCACCAGCGGGCGCGGGCGGGCGAGCTTGACGCCGGTGGTCCGGGCGACCGGTGTCTGGATGTCGACGGCCTCGGTGCGCACGTCCCGCGTGGCCTCGTAGGCGAGCAGGGTGACCAGCTCGTCGGCGAGACGGCGGAAGGTCGCGGAGTCGGTGCGCTGGTCGCGCAGCGTGGTGAGCTTGTGAGCGACCAGGGGGTGGTCGACGACGTGGAGACGCATGTCCTCAACAGTAACCGTGCCCGTCTCGCGCCTCGTATCGGCATCAAACCGCCCGTCCGGGGGAATGCGAAAGGGACCGACCGGGGTGGTGAAACCGTGCCTGACCAGTCAGACCTGCCGAACAACGGCCCGGCGACGACCGGACCGCTCGGGCCCTTCCGGCCCCCGGGACCCGAGACGGACGCCGAACGCAGGCGCAGGCGGGCCCAGTTCCTGCGCGACCTGGCCGAGGCCCGGCAACTGCGCGACCGGGTCCAGCCGCGCCGCGCCAAGGCGGCCCGGCTGCGCCACGCCATGCGCATGCGAACGTTCCGCTGGTAGCCCCCGCCGTCGTACGGTCCTGTCAGCAGGCGCCGGGGAATTCTCCCGGCGAGGATGATCGGGACTGACCGGCGCCCGTTCCGCGGCCGCGGTGACGGGCGTGCGCGGGCGCCCGCGAAGCCGCGTACGATCCGCAGGTGGCGGCAACGGGTGTGCTGGTGAGCCCTGTACGGACCCGCGGTCGGCCGTCTGGTGACGGACGGTCGAAACAGCCGGACACAGGGAGCGGAAGACGCCCCTTGAGCGACTTGTTTCTGCCACGATTCCCAGTGGGCGGACCCCGGAGCGCATCTGCTCCCCGCCCGGACCTCCGCCGGGGGGACCCCCCGACCGGCACACCTATGACCAGTGGGAGAGTCACGGTGTACTTCGCCGCACTGCTCGCGCGCACCGAAGACGGGTGGAAAGCGAGCGACACGGAACTCGACGATGTGGAGACCCTGTCCGATCTTGCCGACCTCGCCCGCGAGGCGTCGCCGGAGGAGGACACGGTGCTCGTCCTGATCGAGCAGGAGGACTCCTGGTTCGGGGTCGTCCGGGTGGACGGGGAGGAGGACCCCCGTATCTATGTCTCCGACGCGGCCGCCGCCGCCCGCAGCGCCTACGGGGAGCTGCTCCTCACCGATGAGCTGCTGGGCCGCGAGCCCGGCGGCGACGGGCCCGACCTGGACTCCCTGGACCTCGACGGCACCGAGGACGGCGAGTCCGACGAGGACGACGGCGAGGAGTCCCCGGACGCCGACGCCGTGCCGCACAGCCCGGTCGGCGACCGCGAGATCCTCGGCGATCTCGGGATCGGCGAGAAGGAGCTGCGCGCCCTGGACGCCGACGACGCCCTAGGCACGATCGCCGAGGTGCTGGGCGCCTCGGAGGTACTGGAGACCGTCCGCTGACCGCCCCGCACGAGACCCGAGGGACCGTGGACCCGGTACGCGACCCCTGGCGTCCCGCCATGCGGCTCGCCCTGGCCGAGGCCGGGCGGGCCGCGCTCGGCGGTGACGTCCCGGTGGGCGCCGTCGTGCTCGGCCCGGACGGCACCGCCGTGCTGGGCACCGGGCACAACGAACGCGAGGCCACCGGCGATCCGACCGCCCACGCCGAGGTGCTGGCGCTGCGCCGGGCCGCAGCACGGCTCGGCGAGTGGCGGCTGACCGGCTGCACGCTCGTGGTGACGCTGGAACCGTGCACGATGTGCGCGGGCGCCCTGGTGCAGTCCCGCGTCGAGCGGGTCGTCTACGGCGCCCGTGACGACAAGGCGGGCGCGGCCGGCTCGCTCTGGGACGTCGTGCGCGACCGGCGGCTGAACCACCGGCCCGAGGTGGTGGAGGGCGTGCTCGCCGAGGAGTGCGCCCGGCCGCTGACGGAGTTCTTCAGAGGGCGCTGAACGCCCTGCTGAGAGGGGTTTCGGACAGCGATTTCTACCGATGGGGCACCTTGCTGTAGGGTCTCCCTCGGTAGCGTGTCCGAGCGGCCGAAGGAGCTCGCCTCGAAAGCGAGTGTGGCGCAAGTCACCGAGGGTTCAAATCCCTCCGCTACCGCTTGAGAAGGGCCCCGTCCGAGGACGGGGCCCTTCGTGCGTCCCCGGGCCGGCCCAATTGGCGATCGTGCGCGTCCCGTTGGGTGCGCTCCGGCCCGTGACGGCTACACTCACCGCCGTCAGCAGGCCCGTGGGGACAGAGTCGCAGGGGAGGCCGCGGTGGCGGTGAACGCCAAGAAGATCGTCGTGTTCGCGCTCGTGGTCTTCGCCATGTACGTGATCATCACCGACCCGGCCAGGGCGGCCGACTACGTCCAGATAGCCTTCGAGGGCATATCGGACGCCGCCGGGGCCATCGGGGACTTCATGACCTGGGCCGTGGACGGCGGGAAGAGCTGACCCGGCCCGCGGAGCGAGCCCGAAGAGCGCGAGGTACACCGCATGATCCGGCATCTGGTCCTGTTCAGGCTGAATGAGGGTGTCGGGCGCGACGACCCGCGCGTCCGGCAGGGCGTGGCCGCCTTCCGCGCCCTCGGCGGGCAGGTCGACGAGCTGCGCTCCTGGGAGTGCGGCTGGAACGTCACCGACCGCCCCGTCGCCTACGACTTCGCCATCAACTCCTCCGTCGAGGACGCCGGCGCCCTCCAGCGCTATCTGGACCACCCCGCCCATCAGGCGGGCGTCGCCTTGTGGCGGGAGTTCGCCACGTGGGTGATCGCCGACTACGAGTTCTGAGCCGGACCGCACCCGGGACAGCGAGCCCTCCGCCACCACGGCGGGGGGCTTTTCCGCGTGTACCGATCCATCCATTGGCGTCGTTTGAGGTCCAACACGGCGTGATGCGGTGCTTGCACACAGTGCACATGTCTTGTGATGCTATGACCGCTTTTGACGGATGATTGACCGATGAAGAGGTGGCGTTGACCGTGTCGGCCAGTACTGCGCCGCCCCAGGCGGAGGTGCCCGCGACCCTCCCCGAGCCCTCCGCCGCACCCCCTCCCGAGAAGCGCCGGGGCGCCGACACCCGGGCCCTGACCCAGGTGCTCTTCGGCGAGCTGAAGAACCTGACGCCGGGCACCCCGGAGCACAACCGGGTCCGCGGGGCGCTCATCGAGGCCAACCTCCCGCTGGTGCGCTACGCCGCGGCCCGCTTCCGCTCCCGCAACGAGCCGATGGAGGACGTGGTCCAGGTCGGCACCATCGGGCTGATCAACGCCATCGACCGCTTCGACCCCGACCGGGGCGTGCAGTTCCCGACCTTCGCCATGCCGACCGTGGTCGGCGAGATCAAGCGGTACTTCCGGGACAACGTCCGCACCGTGCACGTACCGCGCCGGCTGCACGAGCTGTGGGTGCAGGTGAACGGGGCCACCGAGGACCTCACCACCGCGCTCGGGCGCTCCCCCTCCACCGCCGAGATCGCCGAGCGGCTCCGGATCAGCGAGGAGGAGGTGCTGTCCTGCATCGAGGCCGGACGCTCGTACCACGCCACCTCCCTGGAGGCCGCGCAGGAGGGCGACGGGCTGCCCGGACTGCTGGACCGGATCGGGTACGAGGACCCGGCGCTGGACGGCGTGGAACACCGCGACCTGGTCCGGCACCTGCTGGTCCAGCTCCCCGAGCGCGAGCAGCGCATCCTGCTGCTCCGCTACTACAGCAACCTGACCCAGTCGCAGATCAGCGCCGAACTCGGTGTCTCCCAGATGCACGTGTCCCGGCTGCTCGCCCGGAGCTTCCAACGGCTCAGATCGGCCAACCGGATCGAGGCATGACCGGCGCACGGGAGCACGGAACGGAAAAGAGCAGGTAGACGCCGTTCGCATGCGGGATCGAGTGATCACCGCCAGGAGCGAATCACGGCACGTCGCCAGTGTCGGCAATTGTGCGTCGAAACACCGTCAGACCCCGTTCTGCCAGGGGTTCTTGGCATCTCACGTGTCGACATGTCTCTACAGCGCGTTGCCGACATGTGACATTCTGCGGGAAGCGCGTTTGCCGAAGCTTCGGCTCCGGTATTCAGGTGAAGGCCGCGCTGTCCGATCAGGGCGGCGTGCCGCGACCGTCCCGCGACCCAAAGGGGGTGGCATGTCCGCAGAACAGGGCAGCTCGAAGGTGCTCACGAAGACCGTGGCAGCGCCGCAGAAGCTCGACGCTCTCGACGCTCTCGATGTCCTCGACGGCTTCGAGGGCGCTCCCGCCCTCGACGCCACGCCCGCCCCCGCCGCCCCGGCGCCGGTGCCCGACGCGGCACCGCCCGTGGCGGAGGCCGCGCAAGTGCCGGTGCGCTCGGGGGACATCGACACCCGCACACTGTCCCGTTCCCTGTTCCTGCGGCTCGCCGCGCTCAGCGAGGACAGTCCCGAGCGGGGCTACGTCCGGGACACCCTGATCGAGCTGAACCTCCCGCTGGTGCGGTACGCGGCGGCTCGGTTCCGCTCGCGCAACGAGCCGATGGAGGACATCGTCCAGGTCGGCACCATCGGGCTGATCAAGGCGATCGACCGCTTCGACTGCGAGCGGGGCGTGGAGTTCCCGACGTTCGCCATGCCGACGGTCGTGGGCGAGATCAAGCGCTTCTTCCGCGACACCTCGTGGTCGGTGCGCGTGCCGCGCCGGCTCCAGGAGCTGCGCCTGGCCCTGACCAAGGCGAGCGACGAGCTGTCCCAGCGGCTGGACCGCTCCCCGACCGTGCCGGAGCTGGCGGCAGCGCTCGGGGTCTCCGAGGAGGACGTGGTCGACGGTCTGGCGGTGGGCAACGCCTACACCGCCTCCTCGCTGGACTCCCCGGCCCCCGAGGACGACGGCGGCGAGGGCTCGCTGGCCGACCGCCTCGGCTACGAGGACACGGCGCTTGAGGGCGTGGAGTACCGGGAGTCCCTGAAGCCGCTGCTGGCCAAGCTGCCGCCGCGCGAGCGCCGGATCATCATGCTGCGCTTCTTCGCCAACATGACCCAGTCGCAGATCGGCGAGGAGGTCGGCATCTCGCAGATGCACGTCTCGCGACTGCTGACCCGCACGCTGTCCCAGCTGCGGGAGGGTCTCGTCTCGGACTGACGAGGACGAGGACTGACGGGGGACTGACGAGGACTGACGAGCGGCAGCCCTGCCCGGCCCGTGTCACGCGCTTCGGCGCGGACGCGGGCCGCGGCCGTTCGAGGGGGCTCCGCGAGGGAGCCGGGGGTCACTTCAGCGCGAGCCAGGCGACAGCGGCGACGACGGCCACGGCCACGATGACGCCGATGATCAGGCCGACGCGGGGACCCCGGGAAGGGGCCTCCTGCTGGCGAGCCGGGGGAGTCTCGTCGACGAACGCGCGGAACATCTGGGTGCTGCCTGCGGGGTCGTAATTGCCCTGGGGGCCCTGGGTGTTAGCCATGGGCCGAGACACTAGCGAATCCGGGTGCCCACCCCAAGTGCGGGGCCATGGGGACGGCTACGGGCAGACCACCCACCTT
Organism: Streptomyces sp. NPDC058459; assembly: GCF_042721685.1. NCBI lineage: Bacteria > Bacillati > Actinomycetota > Actinomycetes > Kitasatosporales > Streptomycetaceae > Streptomyces > Streptomyces sp. NPDC058459. The sequence continues at coordinate 19,781 of NZ_JBHXLV010000035.1, forward strand.
CACCTGCACATTTACGATCGCAATACTTGCCTTTGCCAAGTTTTTGCGCCACCGGACCCTGATTTATTTGCCTACAGCAACCAAGCAATCTTACGGTTGCCCAAAGCAACGAATACGGGAGGTGTGATGGCCGAGCAGGCGCAGTTCGAGGAGCTGGCACGTCAGCTCAGTGCCGTCGGCGCCGTGAAGCGTGACATCGGGCGGATCCTCCCGCCCGACTGCCCGGCCGGTACGGCCGCCGTGCTGACCCTGCTCGGCCGCGACGAGGAGATGCGCATGAGCAAGCTCGCCGAGCTGCTCGCCGTCGACATGTCGGTCACCAGCAGGCATGTCGCCCACGCGGCCGCGCGCGGCTGGATCGAGCGGTCGCCGGACCCGGCGGACAAGCGCTCACGCATCCTGCGCCTGACGCCGGTGGGCCACGACCAGCTCATGGAGCTGTCGCTGCGCACCAGCCGGCTGCTGGCCGAGCGGCTGAGCGACTGGACCGACGACGAGGTCGGACAGCTCATCGGGCTGATGACCCGGCTGCGCGCGTCGTTCGGCGACTGCCGCTCCGGTGTGCCGAGACCGGCCGCCCCCGTATCCGCAGAAACCCGTACACCCGCGATCACGTAAGTAAAGGAAGCTCATGGCAACGACCACACCATCCGGTGTGCGGGCTCACGCCAGGCACGGACACGGGGGTGGGACCGACGAGGCCCCGATGACCCACCGCCAGATCATGGAGGCCCTGTCCGGGCTGCTGCTCGGCATGTTCGTGGCGATCCTGTCGTCCACGATCGTCTCCAACGCCCTCCCGCACATCATCGGCGACCTCGGCGGCGGGCAGTCCGCCTACACCTGGGTCGTCACCGCCGCCCTGCTGTCGATGACGGCGGCCACCCCGCTGTGGGGCAAGCTCGCCGACCTGTACAGCAAGAAGGCGCTCGTCCAGATAGCCCTGGTCATCTACGTCGTCGGCTCGATGGCGGCCGGGCTGTCGCAGAACCCCGGCATGCTGATCGCCTGCCGTGTCGTGCAGGGCATCGGCGTCGGCGGTCTGTCCGCCCTGGCGCAGATCGTCATGGCGGCGATGATCTCCCCGCGTGAGCGCGGCCGTTACTCCGGCTATCTCGGCGCGACCTTCGCCGTCGCCACCGTCGGCGGCCCGCTGCTCGGCGGTGTCATCACCGACACCTCGTGGCTGGGCTGGCGCTGGTGCTTCTACGTCGGTGTCCCCTTCGCGGTCATCGCGCTGATCGTCCTCCAGAAGACGCTGCACCTGCCCGTGGTCAAGCGTGATGTCAAGGTCGACTGGGGCGGCGCGACCCTCATCGCCGCCGCCGTTTCCCTGCTGCTCGTCTGGGTCACCTTCGCCGGTGACAAGTACGACTGGGTCTCCTGGCAGACCTACGCGATGGTCGGTGGCTCGATCGTGCTCGGCGCCCTGTTCGTGCTCGTCGAGGCCAAGGCGAGCGAGCCGATCATCCCGCTGCGCCTGTTCAGGAACCGCACGATCACCCTGGCGTCGCTCGCCTCGCTGTTCGTCGGCGTGGCCATGTTCAGCGGCACCGTGTTCTTCAGCCAGTACTTCCAGCTCGCCCGCGACAAGTCGCCGACGATGTCCGGCCTCCTGACCATCCCGATGATCGGTGGTCTGTTCATCTCCTCGACCGTCTCGGGCCAGTTCATCACCCGGACCGGCCGCTGGAAGGCGTGGCTGGTCAGCGGTGGCGTCCTGGTCACCGCCGGACTGCTGCTGCTGGGCGGCATCCGGTACGACACGGACTACTGGAAGATGGCCATCTTCATGGCCCTGCTGGGTCTCGGCATCGGCATGATGATGCAGAACCTGGTGCTCGCCACGCAGAACCAGGTGGCGCCCTCCGATCTCGGCTCGGCCAGCTCCACGGTCACCTTCTTCCGCTCCCTCGGCGGCGCGGTGGGCGTCTCGGCGCTCGGCGCGGTGATGGCCCACCGGATCACGCACTACGTCACGGACGGCATCGGCTCGCTGAGCCCGAAGTACCAGGCCGCGATAGCCAAGTCCGGCTCGACCGACACCATCCCGGACATGAACAGCCTCCCGGGTCCCATCCGGAACCTGCTGGAGAGCGCCTACGGCCACGGGATCGCCGACGTCTTCATGATCGCGGGCTGCCTCGCCGCCCTCGCCTTCCTGATCACGCTGTTCATCAAGGAGGTCCCGCTGCGGACGAAGGGCGCGCTCGCGCAGTCCGCCGAGGCCGAGGCACCCGTCACCGGCCCGGCCGCCGCCCCCGCGGTCGCCGCGGCCCAGCAGGTCCCGGCCATGGCCTTCGCCACCACCGAGGGCGCCGCCCCGGCCGACGGCACGGCCACCGCGACGGCCACCGTCCCGCAGGTCACGGCGGTCGCCATGGCCGGCGAGAGCGGTCCGCCCGGCGGCACCCCGGTGTACGGCTTCGTGCGCGGCGCCGAGAGCGCCCCGGTCGCGGGCGCGGCGGTCACGCTGATCTCGCTGGCCGGCCGCCAGCTGGGCCGTGCGGTCGCGCGGGCCGACGGCTCCTACACGCTGGGCGCCCCCGGCACCGGCTCGTACGTGCTGATCGCCTCCGCCGACGGCTTCCAGCCGCAGGCGTCCACCGTCGTGGTGAGCGAGGAGCCGCTGTCGTACGACATCCTGCTCAGCGGCACCAGCGGGCTGACCGGTGTGGTCCGGGCGGCCGGGAACGCGCTGCCGGTGAAGGACGCGATGGTCGTCGTCACCGATGTGCGCGGTGATCTGCTGGCCGCCGCGCAGACCGGCGAGCAGGGCGAGTTCGGGTTCACCGAGCTGGTGCCCGGCACCGTGACGATCGCGGTCAACGCCGCCGGCTACCGGCCGCGCGCGCTGCTCGTGGAGGTCGCCACCACCGGGGTCACCCGCGTGGAGGTCGACCTGGACACCGGCGCGCTGCTCGGCGGTGTCGTCCGGGCCCCGCACGGTCCGCTGGCCGACGCCCGCGTCACCCTGGTCGACCAGGCGGGCAACGTGGTCGGCACCGCCACCACCGGTGCGGACGGCGCGTACGCCTTCACCGACCTGAACGGCGGCGAGTACACCGTGATAGCCACGGGTTACCCGCCGGTGGCCACCGCGCTGACCGTCGCCGGTACCGGCACGGACGGCCACGACATCGAACTCGCCCACCCCGGCGAGTAGTACCCCCGACCGGCCCGTGGCCCGCCCCCACCAGCGGGCCGCGGGCCGGTCCCCTGAGCTACGCGCGCTCAGCCGCGCAGGGAGAAGAACGCCATGGCACTGACCGCGAGAATCCGCACCCGTGACGGCTGGGCCGTCTCGCACGCGGTGGTCACGGTGGCCGACATGACCGGTACGCAGGTGCTGCGCGCCGGGGCCGACGCCGAGGGCGTGGTGCGCGACGACACCGTGCTGGCTCCGGGGGCGTACACGGTGATCGTGACCGCCGTCGGGTACGCGCCGGTCGCGTCCAGCGCGCTGGTCACCATGAGCGGCCGGGCCGAGGTCGGTTCGGTCACCCTGGCCCGCCAGGGCGGCAGCGAGCTGCCGCCGCCCGGCCCGTGGGCCATCGACCCCGTGCACTCCTCGGTCGGCGCGGTCGCGCAGCACCTGGGCATCTCCAGCGTGCGGGGCCGGTTCACCGAGTTCGGCGGGCGCATCGAGATCGCGCCCGCCGACATCACGAGGTCCCGCGTGGAGGCGGTCATCCGGGCCGCCTCCATCGACACGGGCAACGGGATGCGGGACACCCACCTGCGCTCGGCCGACTTCCTCGACGTGGAGAGGTACCCCGAGCTGACCTACCGCTCGGCCGGGCTGACCCAGGCCGGCCCGGACCGCTGGACCGTGCACGGCGAGCTGTCGATGCGCGGGATCGTGCGCGCCGTCGACCTGGAACTCGCCTACCTCGGCACCGGCGCCGACCCGTGGGGCGGCACCCGGGCCGCGTTCCGCGCGACGGCCGAGCTGCACCGGGACGACTTCGCCATGAACTACAACCAGGTCCTCCAGGCCGGCATCGCCGCCATCGGCACCACCCTGCGGATCGAGCTGGACATCCAGGCGGTCCAGGGCGACGCGCTGCCCGCCCTCTGACACGGGTACGGCCCAGGCTCGGCGCACGGCACCCCGTATCGCTACGAACACCGAAGTGACCCGGTGGCGACGGGCGGGTTCCCGGCGCGGCTCGCGTCCGGCTCGTGGGGCAGGACCCCGGTGGCCCGTGGCCGACCCCGTGACGGGTCAGCCACGGGCCACCATCGCTTCGATGCCCGCGATGAGCAGGTCCAGGGCGAAGACGAAGTCCCGGTCCAGCATCTCCTCGACCGTGTCCCCGCCACGCGCGGCCATCAGCGCGTACGACTCCTTCAGCGCCTCGGAGGTGCCGGCCACCCCGGAGGCGAGCGTCAGGGACTGCTGGAAGTACTCGTCTGCGCTCAGCCCGGTGTCCGCGATCCGGGCGTGGAAGTGGCCCTCGATGGTGCCGTAGCCGTACACGAACTGGAAGACGGCCGAGATCGCGCCGGACACGCCGTGCGCGGGCAGCCCGGCCCGGCCCACCACCTGCTGCACCACCCGGGAGAAGGCCAGGGAATGGGGGCCGATGTTGAGGAAGCGGCCCGCGATCGGGGACAGCCAGGGGTGGCGGACCATCATCGCCCGGTACTCGGTCGCCAGGGTGCGCAGTTGCCCGCGCCAGTCGGCCTCCGGGGCCTCCTGGTCGGGCAGCGAAAGCTCGCCGAAGGCCGCGTCCAGGGCCAGTTCGAGCAGGCCGTCCTTGGTGTCGACGTACCAGTACAGGGACATCGCGGTCACGTTCAGCTCGCCTGCCAGGCGGCGCATGGAGAAGCGGTCCAGGCCCCCGGCGTCCAGCAGGGCGACGGAGGCGGCGGTGATCCGGGCCCGGTCCAGGCCCGAGGGCTGGCCGCCCCGGCCGCGACGTTCCTTGCCGGTCAGCCAGACGCTGCCCCGGGCCGGGCGGTCTTCCTTCGGGCCGTCTTCCTTCACCACCGGGCCTCCCTCCGCGAGCCGTCACTCATCGCACACCTTGCCAGGTCCGGACCGCTCGACCACCCCCGGCTCAGGCGGCAACGCGCTGGGCCCGCCTGAGCAGCCCCGCCGCGACCAGGCCACCGGCCAGCACGGAGACGGCACCGACCAGCTGCCCGGCGCTGAGCCCGGCCGACAGGGTGCGCCCGGAGGCGAGGAAGGAGCTGAGCACCGCGCCGAGCACGGCCACCCCGAGCCCGTTGCCGAACTCGGCCAGCGTGCCGTTGACGCCGGCGCCCACCCCGGCCTTCTCCGGCGGGATCGCGCTCATGATGGCGTGCGCCATCGCCGGGTTGGCCAGCGCGCACCCGGCGCCGATCAGCACCAGACCGAGCAGCGTCCCGGTGTACCCGGAGGAGGCCAGCTCGGCGATGGAGACCAGGCCGCCCGCCATCAGCGCCATGCCCAGCGCGATGGCCACCGGGGTGCCCAGCCTGGCCGCCCACTTCGCGGAGAGCCCGCTGAAGTTGAGCAGGACCACGGTGAGCGCCAGCGGTGCGGTGCGCGCACCCGCCTCCAGCGGGCCGTAGCCGAGGACCAGTTGGAGGTGCTGGGTGAGCAGGAACAGCGCGCCGCCCATGCCGAAGGTGATGAGCACCGCGCCCGCGACCGCGCCGGTGAACCTGCGGTCCCGGAAGAACGCGAGGTCGAGCATCGGCTCCTCGACCCGGCTCTCCCAGTACGCGAACACCGCCAGCACAGCCACCGCGACGGCCGCCGGGCCGAGCACCCGGGCCGAGGTCCAGCCGTGGTGCGGGCCGGAGATGACCGCGAACACCAGGGCCGTCATGCCGATCGTGGAGAGCAGCGCGCCCAGCAGGTCGGGACGGGCGGGGAGGCCCGAGGCGCCGACGGCGCGCGTGGCCTTGGACTCGGGGACGAGGGCCACCACGGCGACCAGTCCGAGGGCCGCCACGGGCAGGTTGATCAGGAAGATCGCGCCCCACCAGAAGTGGTCGAGCACGAAACCGCCGATCAGCGGGCCGGCCGCGAAGCCGAGCGAGTTGACCGCGGCCCAGATGCCGATCGCCTTCGGCTGCTCCTCGGGCGCGAAGATCTGCATGGCGACCGCGAGGGTCGTGGTCAGCAGCAGGGCGCCGCCGATGCCCATGCCCGCGCGGGCGGCGATCAACTGGCCTGTGGTGGTGGAGAGTCCGGCCGCCAGCGAGCCGAGTCCGAACACGGCGAGGCCCGCGATCAGCATCTTCTTGCGGCCGTACCGGTCGGCGGCGCTGCCCGCGCTGAGCAGCAGGCCGGACTGGACCAGGGAGTACGCGTTGATCATCCACTGGATGTCGGAGGTGGCCGCGTGCAGCCGCTGGGTGAGCGAGGGGATCGCCACGTTCAGCACGGTGTTGTCGAGCAGCACGGTGAGCTGGGCGAGGCAGATGACGCCGAGGATCAGCCAGCGGCGCGGGTGGCCCTGGGGGGCCTTCGGAAGCGGTGGTGCCGAGATGTCGGGAGCGGACATGCTGTACACCGTATAGCGAGTCCACTGTACGGTGTACAGCACTTTCGGCCGAGGGTGCTTCCGGTCAGCCGGACTTGTGCCGGGTGAGGTCGTAGAAGGTGGCCGAACCGACCGTCACCTTCTTGAAGTTGGCCTCGACCCAGGTGCTGATGGCGGAGGCCGTGGCGCTGCCGCCGCCCGTGCCGCCGAAGCCGCCGCGGCCCTCGCCGGTGCGGCCCATGCCGCCGCCCATGCCGCCTCCGGAGATGTAGTAGTGGAGCCGGCCCTCGGCGACGTACCGCTTGAACTGGGCGAGGGTCGGGGACGGGTCGGTGCCGTTGAAGCCGCCGATCGCCATCACCGCCTTGTTGGTGGCGAGTTGGTAGCTGGCCGCGTTCTGCGAGCCGGTGGAGGCGGCGACCCAGGTGTAGGAGCCGGCGTCCGCCAGGAGGAGCTTCTTGGCCTGGGCGGAGACGTTCGCGCCGTTGAGCAGGCCGCCGGCGCCGCCCATGCGGCCGGACTCACCGGTGCCGGCGCCGCCGGGGAAGCCCTGCCCGCCGGGGAAGCCACCGCCGGGGAAGCCCTGGCCGCCGCCCGTACCGCCGGGCGGGGTCTGGCCCTGGCCGTTGCCCGGCCGGCTCTGTCCGCCCGGCATCCCGCCGGGGAAGCCGCCGCGCATGCCCTCGCCCCGGCCGCCCGGACGGCCGAAGCCCATCATGCTCGCCCCCGCCGGTCCGGCCGTGGGAATCGACCCGGTGTGGGCGGAGTTCACCGTGCTCAGCGTGTACGCCGTCGGGCCGGCCAGCGCGGCGACCAGGCCCAGCGCGGCCGCGCCGAGCGCCGGCCTCCGGGGCGCGCGGCCGAGGAACAGCAGGCCGAGCGCCGCGAGCAGCCCGCCGACCAGCACCAGCCACCTCAGCCAGGGCAGGTGGTCGGAGGTGCGGCCCAGCAGCACGTACCCCCAGGCGGCCGAGGCCACCGAGGCGGCGGCGAGCGCCCAGCCGGCCCATGTCTCCGTGCGGCGCTCCCACAGCAGCCCGGCGCCCATGCCGGTGACGGCGGCGAGGTACGGGGCGAGAGCGATCGTGTAGTACTGGTGGAAGATGCCCGCCATGTAGCTGAAGACCACCATGCTGATCAGCAGCGAGCCGCCCCAGACCAGGAACGACGCGCGGGTGACCGAGGTGCGGGACGTCTTCCGGGTGGCCCACAGTCCCGCGATCAGCAGGATGAGCGCGGCCGGGAGCAGCCAGGAGACCTGGCCGCCGACCTCGGCGCCGAACATCCGGTCCCAGCCGGTCGAGCCCCAGCGGCCACCGCCGCCGCCCATCCCGCCGCCTCCGCCTCCGCCTCCGACGCTGCCGGTCTCGTCGCCGTTGATCCGGCCGAGCCCGTTGTAGCCGAAGGTCAGCTCCAGGAAGCTGTTGTGCTGCGAGCCCCCGATGTACGGGCGGGAGGAGGCCGGCCACAGCTCGACCAGCGCGACCCACCAGCCGCCGGACACCACCAGCGCGAGCGTGGCCAGGCCCAGCTGGGCCAGCCGTCTGCCCAGCCGCACGGGCGCGCAGACCGCGTACACGAGCGCCAGCGGGGGCAGGATCAGGAACGCCTGGAGGGTCTTGGCGAGGAAGGCGAAGCCGATGGCGACGCCCGCCCAGAGAAGCCAGCGGGTCCGGCCGTCCTCCACCGCGCGGACGGTGAAGTAGCAGGCCAGCGCCATCAGCAGGGCCAGCATCGCGTCCGGGTTGTTGAAGCGGAACATCAGCGCCGCCACCGGGGTCAGCGCCAGCACCGCGCCCGCGACCAGTCCGGCCACCGCGCTGGACCGGCGCCGTACGGCCGCGTACACGACCGCCACCGAGCCGACGCCCATGAGGACCTGCGGGACCAGGACCGCCCAGGAGTTCAGGCCGAAGATCCGGACCGACAGCTCCATGGGCCACAGGAACGCCGAGGGCTTGTCGACGGTGATGGCGTTGCCGCCGTCCAGCGAGCCGAAGAAGAAGGCTTTCCAGGAGGTGCTGCCCGCCTGCACGGCCGCCGAGTAGAAGGAGTTGGCGAAGCCGGAGGCGCTCAGGTCGTACAGGTACAGCACGGAGGTCGCGGCGAGCAGCGCCCAGAACGCGGGGCGGGCCCAGCTCGGGTCCTCGGGGCGGCCGCGCCACGCACGGTGCGCGAAGGAGGCGCGCGGCGCGGGTGGCGCCCCGGCGGACTGCGGGGGCTGGTCGTACTGCGTGGTCATCGGGGGTCCCCCGTGGAGATGGTGGTGGGTTCGGCGCAGGTCTTTGCGGGTATGGGCGCGGGGTCGCGGCGGTCCGGGAAGACCCAGGCGCGGAAGAGGAGGAAGCGCAGCACGGTCGCGGCGAGGTTGGCGACGACGAGGACCGCGATCTCGGTGGTGTGCCCGGGGCTGGTGGTTGCCGCGTCGAGGGCGGCCAGGGAACCGCTGGTCAGGGTGAGGCCGATGGCGAAGACGACCAGGCCCCGCGCCTGGTGCCGTACCGCGCCGCCCCGGCCCCGCACCCCGAAGGTCAGGCGCCGGTTGGCGGCCGTGTTGGCGAGCGCGGAGAGCAGCAGGGCGAGCGCGTTGGCCGCCTGGGAGCCGCCGAACTGCCGGAAACCGCTGTAGAGCAGCAGGTAGAACAGAGTGGAGAGGCCGCCGACCACGCAGAACCCGACGAGCTGGCGGGCCAGCCCCTTGGGCACGTCGGTGATCTCGCGGTCGCGGGGGTCGTCGCCGAACGGCCTGGCCAGCCGGTCCAGGGGCAGTGAACCGGTGGTGAGCGCCCGTCCCACCCGCCACACCCCCTTGAGGTCGTCGGTCGCGGTCCGCACGATGTGCACCGTGGAGTCCGGGTCGTCGACCCAGTCGACCGGCACCTCGTGGATGCGCAGCCCGGCCCGCTCGGCCAGCACCAGCATTTCGGTGTCGAAGAACCAGCCGGTGTCCTCCACCAGCGGCAGCAGCACCTGGGCCACCTCGCGCCTGATCGCCTTGAAGCCGCACTGGGCGTCGGAGAACCGCGCCTGGAGCGAGCCGCGCAGGATCAGGTTGTAGGCCCGGCTGATGAACTCCCGCTTCGGCCCGCGCACCACCCGGGAGGTCCGGCTGAGCCGGGAGCCGATCGCCAGGTCGGAGTGGCCCGAGATCAGCGGGGCGACCAGCGGGAGCAGGGCGTTGAGGTCGGTGGAGAGGTCGACGTCCATGTACGCGAGGACCGGCGCGTCGGAGGCGGACCACACCGTGCGCAGGGCGCGTCCCCGGCCCTTGCGCTCCAGCCGGACACCGGCCACCTCCGGATACCGGGCCGCGAGTTCGGCCGCGATGAGCGGGGTGCCGTCGGTGGAGGCGTTGTCCGCGATGGTGACCCGGAAGGCGTAGGGGAAGGTGCGCGCCAGGTGCTCCCGCAGTCCGAGCACGCACCGGCGCAGGTCCTTCTCCTCGTTGTGGACGGGGATCACCACGTCCAGCACGGGGGTGCCGGCCGCCGTGGCCGGGAGGTGCTCCCGGGCCGGGAGGGTGCCGGGAGAAGAGTCGGTTCGCATGGGACCGACTCTTCTCAACTCCCCTGTCGCGCCCGTGTGGTGACGCTGTGGTCCGGCTGTGAGCGCGGCTCCGGCCCGGCCGCGGGCAGCGTCACGGTGAACACGGTCCGCCCCGGCCGGCTCTCCACCGCCACGGTGCCGCCGTGCGCGCTGACGACGGCCCGCACGATGGCGAGGCCGAGCCCGGTGGAGCCGGTGGCACGGGTACGGGCGGAGTCGCCGCGCGCGAACCGCTCGAAGACGTGGGGCAGCAGCGCGGCCGGGATGCCCGGCCCGTCGTCCTCGACCTGTACGCACATCCGGTCGCCCCGCCCGCGCACCCGCGCGGTCACCGTGGTGCCCGGCGGGGTGTGGCTGCGGGCGTTGCCCAGCAGGTTGACCAGGATCTGCTGGAGCCGGGCCGGGTCGGCGGTCACCGGCGCCGGTTCGTCGGGCAGGTCGAGCCGCCAGGTGTGGTCCAGGCCGGCCGCGCGGGCGTCGCTGACGGTGTCCACGACCAGCGGGACCAGGTCGGTGCGGCCGAACTGGAGCGGGCGGCCCGCGTCCAGCCGGGCCAGCAGCAGCAGGTCCTCCACCAGCAGGGTCATCCGGGCCGCCTCGGACTCGATCCGGCTCAGCGCGTGCCGGGTGTCCGGGCCGACCCGCTCCCCGCCCCGCCGGGTCAGCTCGGCGTAGCCGCGTATCGAGGCGAGCGGGGTGCGCAGCTCGTGGCTGGCGTCGGCGACGAAACGCCGGACCCGGGTCTCGCTCTCCTGGCGGGCGTGCAGGGCGCCGTGGACGTGGTCAAGCATCCGGTTCAGGGCGGCGCCGACCCGGCCGACCTCGGTGTGCGGGTCGCACTCGGAGTCGGGGACGCGCTCACTGAGGTTCACCTCGCCCGAGTGCAGGGGGAGTTCGGAGACCCGGGTGGCGGTGCGGGCGACCCGGCGCAGCGGGCGGGTGGCCACGCCGACGATGACCGTCCCGGCCAGCGAGGCCGCGATCAGCCCGGCCACGGTGACACAGACCTCGACCAGCACCAGGGTGTCGACGACGCCGTCCACGTCGGCGGTGGGCAGGGCGACGTAGTACCGGTCGGCGCTGTCCCGGCCCCCCGCGTACCGGACGAGGTAGTCGCCGAGGCCGGGCAGGTGCGCGGTGTGGGCGCCGTCGTCGCGCGGGACGGCGGTGAGGGCGTCGCTCTGGGCCCGGGTCAGCCGGGTGGCGCGCATCGGGGTGAAGACGCCGCGCCCGTCGTTCTGTTCCTCGGACACTGCGGCGGACACGATCGCGCCTCCCCTCACGTACGCGGCGACGGTCCGCTTCGGCGCGGGCCCCTTGGTGAGCAGCGCGGCGACCTTCTGGGCCGGGGTCGCGGTCTCCAGGGCCCCGGCCGCGCCGGTGTCGAGGCCGGGCGGTCCGGGAAGCAGACGCGGGTGGCCGGCGGCACGCCGGGCGACCTCGGTGACCTTGCCGTCGAGCTGCTCGTACAGGTGCGCGTGCAGGGCCAGCGTGGTGACCGTGCCGATCACCGCGCCCACCACGGCGATCAGTGCCACGGACGCGACGACGAGCCGGGCCCGCAGGGTGCGCGGCCGCCCGAGCAGGCGCGGGCGGCCACCGGGACGCCGTGCGGTCACGACACGGCGGGCTTGATCAGGTACCCCGCTCCCCGCCGGGTGTGGATCATCGGCTCGCGGCCCGCGTCGATCTTCCGGCGCAGATAGGAGATGTACAGCTCCACCACGTTCGCCTGCCCGCCGAAGTCGTACGACCAGACCCGGTCCAGTATCTGCGCCTTGCTCAGCACCCGGCGCGGGTTGCGCATCAGGAAGCGGAGCAGCTCGAACTCGGTGGCGGTCAGATGGATGGACTCCCCGCCCCGCCAGACCTCGTGGCTGTCCTCGTCCAGGCTGAGATCGCCGACGACCAGTACGGAGTCCGGGCGCTTGTCGGTGGCGCCGGAGCGCCGGATCAGCCCGCGCAGCCGGGCCACGACCTCCTCCAGGCTGAACGGCTTGGTCACATAGTCGTCCCCGCCCGCCGTGAGCCCGGCGATCCGGTCCTCCACCGCGTCCTTGGCGGTGAGGAACAGCACGGGCACGTCCGGCAGTTCACGGCGCAGCCGGCTCAGCACGGTCAGCCCGTCCATGTCCGGCAGCATCATGTCCAGGACCACGGCGTCGGGGCGGAACTCACGGGCCGAACGCAGCGCGCCCTGCCCGTCCCCCGCGCTCCTCAACTGCCAGCCCTCGTACCGGAGCGCCATGCTCAGCAGTTCGGTGATCGACAGCTCGTCGTCCACCACCAGCACCCGGACGGGGCTCCCGTCCGGCCTCAGCAGTTCGGTACGCCCCTGGGGCGAGGTCGTGGTCATGGTGAGACCTTGCCGCCACCCTCTGAGAGGAGACTTGCGGCAGTCTGTGATTTGGCTGAGAAACGGGCGGGGGTCAGAAGAGGCCGTCCTGCCGGGCGCCGAAGTCCTTCACGGGGACGGTGATTTCGCGCTCCGCCTGAATCGGGGTCAGCTCCCAGCCGGGGAGCAGACGGGTGTCGAGCACGAGTACCCCGGCGGGTCCGGCCAGGTGCAGATCGGGCCCGGCGGCGGCGACGAGTTCCCCGGCGACCCGCCCTCCGGGCACCAGCTCGGTCACGGCGCCGGTGGCGGGTCCGGCGTGCGGGAGATTGAAGTCGGCCATGTGGTCGGTCACTTGGCAGGTCTCCCGTTCGAGCGACCCAGGCCAGTTCCCCAGGTCGACGGCCCGCGCGTGCAACTCCCGCACCTCCGCCGCCCGCTCCTCGGGACCGGCAGGCAGAGAAGCCCGTACGGCGCGCTTCTCGGCGTACGGAATCCGGTCCGGGACGCCCAGCGCGGCCCGCAGCAGCTCCTCGGTGCGCCGGGCCGCCATCAGCGGTCCGGTGCCGAGCCAGCTGAAACAGACGGCACCCTGTTCCAGCAGCCGCGCCGACCCGCGCTCGACGCCGGTGATGCCGACCTTGACCAGACCGGGTCCGAACCACGCCAGGTAGACGCGGTACGGGCGGGGGTCGTCGGCGATCGTGTCGGCGGCGACCGAGTGCGCACGGTCCAGCCGGGCGCACTCCTCGCAACGGGCGCCGGTGCCGCGGGCGGGCACGGGGGTGCGGGTGGGGCAGGCGTGACCGCGCGCGCCGACGCAGCGCCGTGTTCCGGCGTCGAGGACACCGAAGGCGATCCGCTTCCCCCACGTCAACGCGCTGCGCCGCCCGCCGGACCACACCAGCGCGGGGCCCTCGGGGGACCAGCGCAGCCCCGTACATGTCCACATCTGTGCTGCCATCACTCGTGAGGGTAGGAGATGCCACTGACACCGCCTGTCCGGCTGTGGGGGCCGGTACGGTGCGTGAAGAGCCCGAAGCCGCATCCTCTGAGTGCGACTTCGGGCTCTGGCTGAGTCCGCGCGCCGAGCCGCTCCTCGCTGGAACCGCCGGCTGGAGGCGAGGCGGAGGGCGAGGCGGAAGCCGCCCCTCAGCCGCTCCGAGGCCACACGAGGCAAGCACCCACACCAGTCCGACGCCTCATCCCAGCCCCTCCCCCGAAGTCCAAGCACTGGGCCTGCGGACGTTCCCCCCCTTGGCGCCCCGGAGATCCTCACCCGCGCGAGTAGATGTGATCCAGCACACATCCACATCAGCGGTGACCTTGCTCCTCGCCGTCCGTCATACAGGCGACCACGACGAGGCGAGGAAGGCGGCGCCGCGAGGACCGACACACTCACCGCGCCCCGCCACGCCCCCTCCGCCACGCGGTGGCCCGTGGCCGGCACCTTCGGCGGCCAGCACTCACCTCTCGACCCGACCAAGCTCGTCACGACACGAAACGAGGCCACCATGACCGACTCCGTGAAGGGTCCTGCCAGTTACTTCCCCTCCATCGAGAAGAAGTACGGCCGTCCGATCGCCGACTGGAAGAACCTCATCCGCACCTCCCCGCTCACCAAGCACATGGAGCTGGTCAACTGGCTCAAGGCCGAGCACGCTCTCGGCCACGGCCACGCCAACGCCCTCGTCGCACACACCCTCGCCGAGCAGGCCGGAAGGTGACCAGGAGGGAAGGTGACCAGGAGTGCCGACCGGCCCCGAGCGGGCGAGCATCGTGGACGGCTGGCTGAAGACCGGCGACGTCGGCGCCCTCTCCCCCGACGGCCTCCTATAGCGGCTGCTGCGTTCGCCCTCCTGCCACTCCGGTGAGGAGGTGGTCCGGATGCTGAGCCGTCCCGCGCCGACGAACCGACCGACAACAACGGCAAGGCCCTGAGTCCCGGCGACATCACCGCCGCAGTCGAGCTCGCCACGACAACCGCAGAGGTCGCATCCCCTGGCCATACAGGGCCTGGTAGCCGAACCAAGCCAGGGCCATACAGGACATCAGGCGGTCGCCGGATCTCCTGAAGCGCGAGTCCATGCGCACTCCCGAGTCAGGTACGCCCGTGAGCTGGGCCGCCAGAGGGTGGCATGGACCTGCTCACATACCGCGAGCACCACTCTCCCCAGCTCCCGTCCCGTCCGCCGTCGACTGATGAGGCAGAGCAGCACTTCAGGTCTGCTCGTCATGATCCGGCTCGTCCCCCTCGGGGCCATCATCTGGGGTCAGGTCGCCTGTGTCGGAGGCCGAGGTCGTACTGATGCGCAGGCAGCCGTCCGTGCCGAACATCTCGATCAACTGAGACAAGTGGGCGCGGGCCGCGCTGCGCATAGGGGTCTCGCCGGTATTCACCCGCGCCCCTCCAGCTCCGCCCACACGACCTTCCCCCAGCGTCGTTCGTCCGTGCCCCAGTTCGTTGCGAGCGCAGCGATGAGGGTCAGGCCGCGGCCGTTCTCATCGTTGGCCGTCGGTGTGCGTGGCTCGGGCAGAGTGCCGGAGAAGTCCGTGACGGATACGCGGACCGTGTCGGAGGCGGCGCGCTCCACAGTCACACGGATGGAGTCCCGTTGGGCGTGCTGTACGGCGTTGGCAACCAACTCGGAGATGACCAGGGCCGCGTCGTCGGTCAGATGGGACAGGTCCCATGTGGTGAGGGCGGTGCGGGCTAAGCGTCGGGCGAGTGCGGCGCTCTCGGGTTGGCGGGGGAGCGTCTCGGTATAGCCGGGGTGGCCGGTTCGGCGAGGGCGAGTGTTCGGTTGGGGCATCAGGGGCCGCCTTCTCTGATCGGGCGCATGGTCTGCGATCAGGTAAGCGGGGTCCTCGTTCGAGGGGAGTGGCCGCGAAGGGGGCCAAGGGAGGGGCCTGCGGACGTAGCTTGGGAGGGAGGAGGGGTGACCATGGACGAGCGGGCACGACGTGCGCAGTTCGGCGGCTACTTGGTGGAACTGAGGAAGCGTGCCCGCCTCTCCCAGCGTGATATGGCCACGCGTTTATGCGCCGCGTCCGGCATCACCACCCTTACCCGCCATGAGGTCTCCCGGTGGGAGCGCGGGGGTCGCATCCCGGATGCGTGGCTGACTTCGCTCGCGCAGGTGCTCGACGTGCCCTTGGACGAACTGGCTGGCCAGGCCGAGCGGGCGCGGAGTGGCTTCGTACCGGATGCCCGTCGGGAGCCGGATGCCTATGTGAGGGATGCCGTCGGCTGGCTGCTTGCCCATGACGACCGCCATGGTGGGGATCATGTGGCCGACGCGGCCGTGCAGGTCTGGGAGAGCGAGAGGGGGCGGATCGAGGGGGAGGACAAGCAACACCTCGCCCAGGTGGCCGAGATCGGGGAAGTGGCCGGCTGGCTGCTGCACGACGCCGGCCGATTCTGCGAGGCCCGTGCCACCCTCGCCGAGGCGCACACCCTGGCCCGGCTCGCTGGGGACGCTCCGCTGGAGTGGTTCATCCTGGATCTCATCGCCATGGTCGACGTGCATACAGGCCGCGTCGGAGAAGCTCTCGCGATCACGGACGAGTTGCTGACCGGGCGCCAAGTGCCTGGACGCGTGGCGCTCATGGCCCGAGTTCGCCGTGCCCGCAGTCTCGCCCAGGTCGGGGACCGGACCCGCGCCCTCAGCGAGTTGGAGCGGGCCGCCGGGGGCCTCCAGGACTCCGTGCATGCCGACGACCCCGCGTTCACCTGGTGGATCAACGCCACCGAAGTCGAGCTGCACACCGGTGAGGCCCTGCTGAGCCTCGGGGACCCGCGGGCCGCGCTGCCGCACCTCCAGCGGAGTTCCGATGCCTCCCGTGACGGGGGACGGCGGGAGTTCGGAAATGTCCTCGCGGAGCTGACCGCACTGGTCCGGCTCGGGGCATGGCGGGAGGCCGAGGCCCCGATGGTCCGGCTAGGTCCGATCCTGCGGACGGTGACCTCGTCCCGGACTCGCGTCCGGCTCCGGTCCACTCTGGGGGCCGTCGACCGGGACGGCCCGACCTGGCTCGCAGATACCGCGCACGAGGTCGTCCGCTAGGCATGTGCACCGCAAACGCAAGAGGCCCCAATTTCTCCGGGGCCCCTTTACTGTGCACGCGGCTACTGTGCACTCGGCACGATTCGAACCTGCAACCTTCTGATCCGTAGCTCTAACCAGATCGCTCAGGGACGGTCATACCAGCCTGTACGATGCTCCGGAGAGTCGGTAGCAGACATGGGCTGTTGCTGTGGTTGCGGTACTGCGCTGCTGTACAGCTGTCCCTATCGGATTGCCGTGATTACCGCAGCAACACCGATAAGGAAAGTTCCCGCGCCCGCCATAATTGAGCTCAACGCGCTAACAACGGGCCTGGGCGTTCCACTAGGCTCACGCCGGGTAGGGGTGCCGGGTTTTTCCATGTCGCTCCTTCCTAACGCTCTCTATGAGTTGCGTTCGAAGCCCCGTCCGGGTCTGGCCAGACAATGCGGGCGGGGCTCTTTATGGCCACGGAACGTACCAGCTATCCCTTAGCGCAGAGAGCCGCACAAGCATGTTTTGGCTGGCGTAAGCGCTACACGACGAGGCTGACGGACCGCCTGGACAGCAAAACTGCGCAGGGCTCCCAACTGCACGTTTGGCGCTCGGGCATATGACAAAAGGCGGACTGGGTGCTCCGTGAGCCGGACTGGGTGCTCCGTGAGCCGGACTGGGTGCTCCTTGAGCCGGACTGGGTGCTCCGTGAGCCGGACTGGGTGCTCCTTGAGCCGGACTGGACCGCCAAAAAGAGCACTCCATATCGGTACATATAGAACGTTCACAAATCGGCGAATGGCTCGAACTGTGTGGTGCTTGAGGAGTCCCACCACTCCGCACCTACCACTCACCTCAGCTTCCGTCCCGTCCGCCGTCGACCCACACACCGTGGAGCGGGCGTGGTTCAGGGCGTCAAGGTGGAGCGCGCCACTGTACGAACGACCTTGACGGCCTGGGCCGCGGCTGCTCGACTCTGCCTGGGTCGGCGGTGGACGGGATGGAAGCTCACGCGCACGCCACAACGTGCCCGCGGTCGGCGATGGCGCCCCCTCTCCCCCGGTGCCGGCCGATCCCCCACCGGAGGCATGCCCTGACCGTGGCTGTGCTGCATGGTGATCAGCCCGTCGCCCGGCCCATCCACGCGTGGACGCGCGTCGGCGTCGGCAGCATCGAGCGGGCCGAAGGCGGGAGCGCGGGCGCAGCCAGAGCCGGGAAGCGCGCCGGGCGGAGCGGAGCGCAGCCGGACTTGATGAGGTAGAGAAACCCGTAACTCGGGGGCTGCTGGGCAGCTCAGGCGCCGAGCGGCTTACTGGAGGTCGTACTCTGCGGCGAGCACGCGACCGGGCCCCATGTAGTCCCGCGCGTACTCGGTGATCTGGCCGTTCTGGTCCCAGTAGTGATTGGCCATGCTCAGCACGGGAGTGCCGGGAGCCAGCTCCAGCAACGGCGCCACGTCCTCCGGAAGCTCCTCGATCGACACAGAGTCGCGGCGCTGACCGCACGTCGGCCCGTCCCGTCGCAGACCGGGGACCGCAAGGCGGCTGGGGAACTCTGGTAGGGAACGCATGATCTGGTCTTCACCACGAAGTACGGCACCCCGATCGAACCGGGCAACCTGACGCGCATGTTCGCCCTGCGGGCCCGCCGAGCCGGCCTCCGCGTGATCCCGCTGCGGAACACCCGGCACACGTGCAGCTCGCTCCTCGTCGCGCTCAAGGTGCACCCGAAGGTGGCCCAGCGCGTCCTGCGGCACTCGCAGATCGCCATGACGATGGAGGTCTACGCTGAAGCGGACGAGGAAGAGGTGGGGGCCGCGATCGGCAAGCTGTCCGACGCGATGGGAAGCGCCGGATAGAGCGATTGCTGTACTTCGCTGCTGTACGCCAGTGAAACGCAAGAGGCCCCGGAATGATCCAGGGCCTCTTACCTGTGTGCACTCGGCAGGATTCGAACCTGCAACCTTCTGATCCGTAGGATCGGGCAGCCCAACATGATGAACGTCGGCGGCCTGGAAGTGTGCCGGTCAAAGTTGTCGTTCGTGAGTGTCTGTGTGACGTCGTTGCCGTCAAGGCTGCCGTCACACCGCGCGGCGGTCCCGCGGTCGAAGTCACGTGACTGGCGCAAAAGGGTGACGCAACTGAACGTCTCGCCGCTACGCTGTCAACAAAATTGTGCACCAATGCGACTACGGTCCCGTCTCGCCTGGAACCGTTAATCCCTTCGGTTCATCTGACGCGCTCGACGCACTACGCGTTATCTCCGAGACCGTTCAAGCAATTGATCCCTACTGCGAATGACAGCCTAGTTGTCTTCTAGTTGGACTGAACTAGCGTCACTTGGCCGAACAGGCGCTCTTGACGGTCCACTTCGGCCAGGCGATGGTCACGCAATCAGCTGCAATCGGATCGACGCGGGGAGAGGTCATGCGCTTGCGTTTCCTGGGGATCATTCCGAACACCCCGGACACGGACTCACCAACGATCTGGCTCGACGAGGAGTCCGGCGACCTGCTGATCCAGTCGTACACGGCCACCGAGAACGAGGTGAAGGCGTGCCAGGAGATCGGATCGATCTCCGGGCACTCCACGGCCGTGCCGGACCACGAGACGATCATCCGGCTTCCGAAGGTCATGCGGCAGTTCCTGCCGCCTCACGACAGCGAGTAGAGCGATGACGAACCCCGTGCTGGAGGGGCTGGCCAAGGCCCGGCACTCGGCCGTGCACCTGGAGATGCGGGACGCCTACCAGCCGAGCGACCCGGAGTTCATCGCGTGGCAGGGCGGCAAGCGCCTGGACCCGTCCGATCGCTCCTCCTGGTGGCGGCCGTTCCTCGACGTGGTGAGGGAGACGACGGAGCGCGGGGTCGAGATGCGCCGTGCGCGGATCGTCTCGGAACCCGTCACGGACTACATCCGGTACGAGCACGACGTGACGTTCCCCAACGTCGCGGCCGGCGAGCTGGTCCGCTGGCTGCCGAGGAGGGAGGCGGCCGACATCCCGCTCCCGGGAACCGACCTGTGGATGTTCGACGGGTCGGCGGTGCTGTTCACGTACTTCTCCGGAATCGGGGAGGTGGTCGACCGTGAGTGGCGGAGCGAGAAAGCGGTCGTAGAGCTGGTGATGCGGGCGTTCGAGACGGTGTGGGAACGCGCCACCCCGCACGAGGAGTACAAGCCGGTCTGACGCGTCATGGCTGCTTCTGGATCATCGAGTGTTCAGCAGGCCCGGCAGGTTCTTGCCGACCGTCTCCGTGAGTTGTGCAAGGACGCCGGCCTGGACGGCAAGGATCTCGCCGCGGCCTGCGGATGGCACCCCTCGAAGGTGTCGCGGATCTCGACGGCGAAGACCGCCCCGTCGGCGGAGGACATCCGCGCCTGGTGTCAAGCGTGTGGAGCCGAAGACCAGACGGAAGACCTGATCGCCTCTCTCCGGGCGGTCGAAGGCATGTGGGTGTCGTGGCGCCGCATGGAGCGGGCAGGACTGCGTCGCGCGCAAGAGGCCCGGCTGCCGCTGTACGAACGCACCCGCTGGTTCCGCACGTACTCCCCAGGGCTCGTACCTGGCCTGCTCCAGACGTACGGGTACACCGAGAACGTGCTGCGCGCCGTCCAGAAGCGACGCGTGCAGGTCGATGACGTCGCCGATGCCGTAGCCGCCCGCATGGAGCGGCAGCGCGTCCTCCACGAAGGACAACGGCGCTTCGCCTTCCTGATGGAGGAATCCGTACTCCGCAATGGTCTTGGCGATGCGGACACGCAAGCCGAGCAGCTCGATCACCTGCTGACCGTCGCTGCCTTGCCGAACATCAGTATCGGCGTGGTCCCTACAGCGCTGAGCCGTCTCCGGATGCCGGTCGAGGGCTTCTGGATCTTCGACAGAGCGCAGGTCAATGTGGAACTGGCGTCGGGGTATCTCACGATCACGCAACCCAGCGAAGTCGCCATGTACGCCGATACGTTCGCCGCGTTGGCAGGCATGGCGGCGTACGGGTCGGCCGCTCGTGGACTGATCGGTAAGGCCCGAGACGTCCTTGGGTAGTTGACGCGCAATCGCCCGCAATCGCCTACAGGTTTCGGAGCCGTGGTTTCTAGCGTGGTTGTCATCGACTCACGCGAGGGGACAGCGGACATGGCCACCAACGCACAGACCGGTGAGATCAGGGACGAGTACACTACCTATCCGCCGTCGGGAAGTCGCTGTTCCGACTGCGGCTGGGAGTTCGCCTTCCTCGTTCCCGCGCGCAGGGCCGAGCAGGAACGCGGGACCGGCTCGCCCCTCGTGCAGTACCGGCACTTCAAGTGCCCCGAGGTGGAGGCACGGTGATCCCTCTCGACCGGTACAAGGGTGCACGTGCGGAAGCCGATCACCTCGCCGGCTTGCTGCGTGCCGCTCTCATCCGCGCTGGTGTGTCCGACGCCGAAGCGTCCCAGGTCCGTCCTCGAGTTCTCGGCTCGGGGCGGGCCTGCATCGAGGTAGGAGCGCTTCGGCTGGGTTCGGTCGTCAAGCTGCTGGACTCGCTACCCCTTGCCGTCGCCGACACGGGACCGCCGCCGGCCCTTCGCCCCGACTGCACTGGCTGAGGCTCAGGAGGCGCGCGGCAACAGCCCCGTCCTGGACGTGCCTCGTCGGGCAGGGCTTCTGCGTGCCCTCGCGTTACCCGGGGTGGAGACCGGCACGAGCGGCTTTGGCCGGTGTACTGCCCGGCTGGGGATCGGGCATGATCAGGGGGCCGTACGCTGGCCCGGCAACTCGGGCAGGCTGTGGACCTGCCCGTAATCAGCAAGAGTGGCCCCGTGGCCTTGCCTGACGAGGGGCCCGGCCGGGGAGGTGGCTCAAGCCGCGGAACCCCCTCCTCGACCACCGGCGGGCCTTCGCGCTCAGCAACGGGCATGCCGTCGGGGCTGAGCGCAGCGCTTGATGCCCGGCCGACAGGTAGCGGCTGCGCGGCTCGGACGATCGGCAAACGCCCGGTGGGGACGCCAGGTCGGCTCGCCTCTCCGGCCAAGTCCGTTGGTCCGGTGCGAGTTGCGCCAGTTGCCCCCTGGCCTCCGCGTTCCCGCCTCATCCCTTCGGCGCGCTGAGCGGGTGGGAGCCGCCGGAGCGGTGGTGGAGACA
>NZ_JBHXLV010000036.1:0-41001 GCF_042721685.1 Streptomyces sp. NPDC058459
GATGAAGTCCGCGCGCCCCGCGTTCAGCCAGGGGCGCCTGCCAGCTTCCGCGCCCTCTTCCGGGTGCGCTTCTGCGGAGGATCGTTGTGTCGCGCACTGCTTTCGGGCTGCCTGTCGGGCGTGGCCTGTGCTTTCTGATCGTCACCGGTGCCACCTGGGGCACCGCGGGCGCCGTCGCCTCCCTGGTCTACCAGGGCGGTGACATGGGCCCGTTCGCCCTCTCCTTCTGGCGCTGCGCGGCCGGACTCGTCCTGCTGCTCGCGGTGCGCCAGGTCCGGCCCGGCGGCCCCCGCCGCCCGGGAGGCAGGGCCCACGCCGTCGTGACCGGCGTCGGCCTCGCCGTGTTCCAGAGCGCCTACTTCGTCGCCGTGGACGCCCCCGGACTGGCCGTCGCCACCGTCGTCACCCTGGGCGCGGGCCCCGTGCTCATCGCCCTCGGCGCCCGTTTCCTGCTGGGCGAACCGCTCGGCGCCGCCGGTGCCCTGGCCGTCACCGGCGCCCTCGCCGGGCTCGCGGTGCTGACCCTCGGCGGGTCCGAGGCGACCGTACGGACCCCGGGCGTGCTGTGGGCGCTCGTGGCGGCCGCCGGGTACAGCGCGATGACCTTGCTCACCCGGCACCGGGGACGCGTGGGCGGTACCGGCAGCACGATCGGCGCCTTCGCGGTCACCACGGTGTGCCTGCTGCCGTTCGCCCTGCTGGAGGGGGTGTTCCCGCACACCGCGCACCCGCTGCTGCTGCTGCTCCTGCTCGGCTACCTCGCCGCCGTCCCCACGGCCCTCGCCTACGCCCTGTACTTCGCGGGCGCGGCCGTCGTACGGTCCGCCACGGTGTCCGTGATCATGCTGCTGGAGCCGGTCACCGCAGCCGTCCTCGCGGTGACGCTGCTCGGTGAGCGGCTCACGGCCGCCACGGTGACCGGCACCCTGCTGATGCTCACCGCCGTCGCCGCGCTCGCCCTGGGTGAGGCCCGCGCGGGTGGCCGTCAGGCCCCGGTGGACGCCTGAGCCCCGGCCCCGCTCGCCAACTCCGCCAGGTAGCCCGGGAGTTCCGTACCGGGTGCCAGGTCGGCGTCGGGGAGCGGGGCCGTGTAGGTCCGCTGTACGGGGACGACTCCGGCCCAGTACGGCAGGGTGAGGTCCTCGGGCTCGTCGATCACGCCGCCGGTGCGGACCTTGGCCGACACCTCCTCCAGGTCCAGCCGGAGCACCGCGGTCGCCGCCAGTTCCTTGCGGTTGGCGGGGCGGGAGTCGGCCGACCGGCCCGGCACCACCTGGTCCACCAGGGCGTCCAGCGCGATCCGCCGCTCCTCGGGGTCGGTGACCACGCGCGCCACCCCGTGCACCACCACCGAGCGGTAGTTGACCGAGTGGTGGAAGGCGGACCGGGCCAGTACCAGCCCGTCGACATGCGTGACCGTCAGGCACACCGGGAGCCCCGGATCGGCGGCGCCGGCCATCCGCAGCGGGCGCGAACCCGTGGACCCGTGCAGGTACAGCCGCTCGCCTACCCGGCCGTACAGCGTCGGCAGCACCACCGGGGCGCCGTCGCGGACGAAGCCGAGGTGGCAGAGGTATCCCTCGTCGAGGATCGCGTGCACCGCGTCCCGGTCGTAGGACGCGCGGTCCGCGGACCGGGTGGGCACGGTGCGGTCGGTCGGTGCGTAGCCGGTCCGCGGCGCTGCCTGTCCGGTTCCCTGCATGGCGGTCCCTCCTGGACTGTCAAGTTGCACTAGTGCATAATGATGTTTGTGCTAGAAGAGTATCCGATTCAGGGGCGCGGTGCGGCGGAGATCGCGGCCAGCGTCGAACACGCGGTCAGCTCCGGAGAGCTGCTGCCCGGACAACCGCTGCCGCCCATGCGGGAGTTGGCCGCTCGGCTGGAGGTGAATCCCAACACGGTCGCGGCCGCCTACCGCACCCTGCGGGAGCGCGGGGTGATCGAGACCGCCGGCCGCCGTGGCAGCAGGGTCCGCCCCAAGCCCGCCACCACCGGCCGGGACGAACTGCGCCCCGTCGTGCCCGAGGGGGCGCGGGACCTGTCCACCGGCAACCCCGATCCCGCGCTGCTGCCCGCCCTCGCCCCTGCGTTCGCGTACGCGGCCGCCCACGCCGACCGTGCCCCGGCTCTCTACGGCGACGACCCGGCCGACCCGGACCTCGTCCGCGCCGCCCGCGCCGCACTCGACGCGGACGGCGTCCCCGCCGGGCCGCTCACCCTCACCTCCGGCTCCCTTGACGCCATCGAGCGCGTCCTCGCCGCCCACCTGAGGCCCGGTGACACGGTCGCCGTGGAGGACCCCGGCTGGGGGAGCGCGCTGGACCTGATCCCGGCGCTCGGACTGCGCCCTGTCCCGGTGGGCGTGGACGACGAGGGCCCGCTGCCCGACCGGCTGGACGCCGCCCTGCGCTCCGGGGCCCGCGCCCTGCTCGTCACCACCCGCGCCCAGAACCCCACCGGCGCCTCGGTGAGCACCGCCCGCGCCCGTGCGCTGCGGACCGTGCTGCGGGGGCATCCCGGCACCGTCCTGATCGAGGACGACCACGGCCACGGCTTCGTCGACCTCCCGGCGCACCCCCTCGCCGGCGCCACCCGGCACTGGGCCTTCATCCGCTCCGTCTCCAAGACCTACGGCCCCGACCTACGGCTCGCCGTCCTCGCCGGGGACGCCCGCACCGTCGACCTGGTGCGCGGAAGGCAGCGTCTCGGCCCCGGCTGGGTGAGCCTCCTGCTGCAACGGGCCGTCGCCCGGCTCTGGGCCGGCGAAGCGGTGGGCCCGGAGGTCCCGGCGGCCTACAGCGCCCGCCGGCGGAGGCTGCTGGACGCGCTCGGCGAACGCGGGGTCACCGCCTGCGGCCGCAGCGGCATGAACGTCTGGGTGCCGGTGCCCGACGAGACCGGCGCGGTGGCCCGGCTCCTCCAGTCAGGCTGGGCCGTGGCCCCCGGCGCCCGCTTCCGGCTGGACTCACCACCTGCGGTCCGCATCACCGTCTCCCCCCTGACCGAGGCGGACATCGAACCTCTGGCGGACGCGGTGGCCGCGGCGGTACGGCCGTCTCCGGCGCGGTCCTACGGGTGAGGGAGCCTCCGGCTGTCCGGCGGATCTTCTCCGGCCGCACGCTGCGCGGCGGACCGCCGTTCCGGCCGAGGGTGCCGCCCAGGGGGGTGAGTGCTTCGTGCCCGGGGTGCCCCTCGCGCCGGGGTCCGTGACCGCCGCTGCGGCTGACGGTGCCGGTCGACGGAGTGGCTCCGGACCGGGCTGGGTGCTTCGCGCCCCGTGTGGCCCCCGGGGCGGGGTGTGCGTGGTTCCTGGTGGGGTGAGCTGCCTGGCTTCAGGCGGCGGCTCTGTCCCTCGGGCGCCGCTCCGCGCGTCGCCCGAGGCCTGTGTCGCATCCAGGTCGCTCTCGCGTCGAGGTCTTGCCGGTAGGGGTGCCCGGCGCGCCCGGCTCCTCCTCTGCCGTCGGTTCTACTCAGCGGCCGCGCCCCCGCGGTCATCGGCCGTACTCAGCGGACGCGCCCCCGCTGCCGTCGGCCCTGCCTCAGCTGACGCGGCCCCGCGCCTGACCTGGGTCAGTGCCGCGCCCACGATGACGATCACCGCGCCAACCGGGGTTGTCCAGCGCAGCGACTCGCCGAGGAGTGTCACCCCCGCCACGGTGGCGATCACCGGGATGAAGTAGGTGACCGTCTGGGCCATGGTCGGGCCGACCTCGGCGACCAGGCCGTACTGGACGAGCGTCGCCACGCCGGTGCCGAGGGCGCCCAGTGCGGCGACCGCCAGCAGCGGGCCCACCGCGAAGCGGGTCGGGACCGAGGTGAACAGCGGAGTGACAAGGGCGAGTTGGACCGTGGCGATGAGCAGCTGCGCGCCGGTCATCGACAGGTGGGAGTTGTCGGTGCCCGCCAGCGTCCGCCGTACGTAGATCCAGCCGACCGGGTAGCTCAGCGAGGCCAGCAGGGCCAGCGCCGTGCCCCTGGCGTCCAGGCCGTGGAAGCCCTGCCAGGCACCGAGGACCGTGAGCACCCCGAGGAAGCCGAGGCCGAGGCCGGCGACGCGGACCCTGGTCGGCCGGTCCTCGGAGAGGGCGACCACGGAGAACGCCATGCCCCAGAGCGGGGAGGTGGCGTTGCAGATCCCGGCCAGGGTGGACGGGATCGTCAGTTCGGCGAACGCGAACAGCGAGAAGGGCAGGGCGTTGAGGAAGAACGCGGCGACCGCGAGATGGGCCCAGGTACGGGCTCCGCGCGGCAGCCGCTCCCGCTTCACGGCCATGGCCACCGCGAGCACCATCGTGCCGAACAGCAGGCGTCCCAGGGTGACTTGAAAGGGAGCATAGGCGCCCGTACCGACCTTGATCAGCAGAAAGCTGAAGCCCCAGATCAGCGACAGCAGGCCGAAGCGCAGCCGCCAGTCGAGCGTGCGGGGCGGTCGCACGGGGGCCTTGGTGGCGGTGGGGGACTGGGTCCGGGAAGGGGTGAACGTGCTCATACCGTCAACGATGCTGGACGTGACTTCGTAGCACAATCGAGAATTCTAGCGCGGTACCGTTTAGGATTGCTTATATGTTGAACCTGGAGCGCCTGCGCACCCTGCACGCCTTCGCCCGCCACGGCTCGGTCAGCGCCGCCGCCGACGCACTGCACGTGACCACGTCGGCGGTCTCGCAGCAGCTCGGCAAGCTGGAGCGGGAGGCGGGGCAGCGGCTCCTCGCCAAGAACGGGCGCGGGGTGCGGCTCACGGACGCCGGACGCCTGCTGTCCGAGCACGCGGCCCGCATCCTCTCCCAGGTCGAGCTGGCCCAGTCCGATCTGGAGGCCCACCGGGGGCAGGTGGTGGGGGAGCTGCGGATGTCGGCGTTCCCCACCGCCGCCCGGGGTCTGTTCCCGGCCGCGCTCGCCGACCTGCGCGCCCGGCACCCCGCTCTGCGGCCGCGCTCCTGCGAGCTGGAGCCGGAACTCGGCATCGCCGGAGTCGTGCGCGGGGACCTGGACCTGGCCGTCGTCCTCGACTGGTACAACAAGCCGATGCCCCTCCCCGGCGGCCTGGTCAAGGAACCTCTCCTGGACGACCCGGTCGAGGTCGCCCTGCCCGCCGGACATCCCCTCGCCGGCCGGGACGAGGCCGACCTCGCGGAGTTCGCCGGGGACGAGTGGATCACCTGGGACGAGGGCGAGTTCTGCCACGAGTGGCTGCTGTTCACCCTGCGCTCCAAGGGCGTCGAACCCATCGTCGGCCACCGCGCGGGCGAGACCCACACCCAGCTGGCGCTGGTCGAAGCCGGGCTCGGGGTGTGCGTCGCGCCGCTGCTCGGCCGGGACCCGGTACCGCCCGGCGTCGTCCTGGTCCCGCTCAAGCAGCGGGTACGGCGGCACGTCTACGTGCTGTGGCGGGCGGACGCCGACCGCCGTCCCTCCATCCGCGCCGCCGTCGACGCGCTGCGGACGGCGGCCGCGCGGCTCGGCTGATCCGCCTCAACGGCCGCCCAGCTTGCGGAAGTCCCAGGACACCACCTTCTCCGGGGTCAGCCGGGCCCAGGCGTGCCGGCCGTCGTGCGGCAACTCGTCCATGCCGAAGTTCTTCCGAGCGAACAGCGTCTCCACCGTGTCCAGTTCGGCGCACAGCTCCCCGGTGCGGGGCACCTCGCCCACGAACTCCACCCGGCCGGACAGCTCGGCCCCGCGCAACTGGTCGTACTCCTCACCGGAGTCGACGACCACCGCGACCCGCGCGTCGTGCCGCAGCTGGGTCCAGCGCCTGCTGCGCACCACGGAGTAGAGCCACAGCGAGGTGCCGTCCCACACGAACCACAGCGCGCTCACGTGCGGGGTGCCGTCCGCCGAGACGGTCGCCACCCGGCAGGTGCGCTGACGGGTCAGGAACTCGTCCAGTTCGCCGGACGTCATCATGATCTTCCGGCCCCGGCGCTGCTGAGTGGCGCTCATGCGGCCCCCCCGCCGCTCAGGCCAGTTTGATCTCGTCGCCGGACACGGTGATCTTCTCCTCGGGCAGCGGTGCCGTCGCGGGCCCTCGCTTGACACTGCCGTCCGTCACCGAGAAGTGGCTGTTGTGACACGGGCAGACGATCACCCCGTCGGCGACACTGCCCACCGAGCAGCCCTGGTGGGTGCACTTCGAGGAGAACGCCTTGTACGTGCCCGCGCTCGGCTGGGTGACCACCACCCCCTTGTCCTTGAAGACCTTGCCGCCGCCCTCCGGTATGTCGGAGGTCCTGGCGAGAGCGTCCCCGGCGGAACCGGTGCCGGCCGCGTCCGAACCGCCGTCTCCCGAACCGCAGGCCGCCAGCGCCACGGTGAGTCCGGCCGCTCCCGCCGCCGCGATCACGGTACGCCGGTCCGGTCCGGCCGTGGGTCGGGTCGATGCGCTGTTCATGGGGCGTCCTTCCGCCTGAGTGAGCGTTCTTGATCCATCCAGGGGTACGGCCCCGGGGAACCTGCCGTTCAGCGACGCCCCCGATCCTCGCGGCCGGGGCATGAGGACGGCGTAAGGGCGCGTCTGCCGGTCAACGCTCGTGGAAGGAAGCCCAGTTGTGCACCCACGCCAGCAACTCCGGGGTGTGCAGGGCCGGTACCCACAGGTCGGCCCGGTGGTCGTCGTCGCCGGGCGGCCGGGGGCCGACGCCCAGTACCCGCAGCCGGGCGCGGCGGGCCGACTCGACGCCGGTCAGCGAGTCCTCGACGGCCAGCGCCTCGTCCGCGCCCACCCCGCACAGCCGGGCCGCGGTCTCGTAGACGTCCGGCCACGGCTTGGGGCGGACCGCGCCGGTGTCGTCGGCCGGTGCCGCCGAGGGGACGACGATGTGCGCGAAGTGGGCTCGCAGCCCCGCCCGGCCGAGGCTCGCCTCCACCACCTCCGCGGGGCAGTTGCTCGCCACCGCCAGCGGGAGTCTGCCGGAGAGCAGCCGGACGAGTTCCACGGCGCCGGGCATGGTCACGGGATCGTCCGCGACCAGCTCCAGGAAGTTCTGGAGCAGCGCCGCCGTCAGATCGGCGGTCAGTTCCGGCTTGTGCACCGACTCGGCCATGAGCCGCCCGCAGTCGGCGTAGTGCACTCCTTTGGCCTGTTCGGCGAAGCCGGGCGGGGCCTGCAGGCCGAACCCCCGGAAGGCCCGGCCGCGGGCCTCCTGCCAGTGGCGCTCACTGTCCATCAGGGTGCCGTCGCAGTCGAAGACGACGGCCCTGGGTGACCAGTCGAGCAGATGATGACCCGTGGTGGACACCATGACCTCCCTGTAACGGGCATTCCCGGCATAGCTCGGGAAACGGAAACATCGTGGTGGCTACGTTATTTGGACACGGAGAGCGAGGAAATAACTACATGGAGTTATCGACGCTGAGGGGTTCCGGGGTGTATGCGCACCCTGGGGAGCCGGGTGCCCAAGTGGGCGCCCGAACCGTCAACGGCTTTGTGCGAAAGCACAGTTGCGGCATGCTCGCGGGACGGTCGGCGCCGCCGGGCCCCGACCGCCGTCCCCCCGGTCAAGTACCGAAACGGTGGCGGAGCGGCCCGTTTACCACTCGCCCGCGTTCATCCTCGAAAGAAAAGCGCAATTACCGCGCGAGTCTGGTTGCCGGTCGCCCCCGGCGCACGCGGGCGCACTACATTCTTCGGCGTCGGGGACGTAGAGCGAGGGTGGACGGGACGTTGCAGGAACGGGCCAGGGCAACGCGCCGATCACTCCTGGAGGCGGCCGCCTCCCTCTTCGCCGAACGGGGGTACGCGGGGACCAGCGTCAACGACATAAGTGGCAGGTCCGGGCGGACGAGCGGCTCCGTGTACTTCCACTACGCGAGCAAGGAGGGCGTCGCCCTCGCCATCGTCGAGGACCGGTTCGCCACCTGGCCGGAACTCGCGGAGCGGTACACGAACGACGCCGTGCCGCCCATGGACCGCCTGATGGGGCTGAGTTACGACATCGCCAAGGCGCTGGCCGAGGACCCCATGACCCGCGCGGGCGCCCGTCTGTGGGCGGAGCGGGACATCATCAGCGTGCCCCTGCCGAACCCCTTCGCCCTGTGGACCACCGCCGCCACCCGCCTGCTCGCCCAGGCCCGCACCACGGGCCACCTGGCTCCGCACATCCGCCCCGCGCCCACCGCCCGCGCTCTGGTGCGCGCCTTCTTCGGGCTGTGCGTCCTCACCGAGGCACTGGAGGGCACGGCGACCATCCCCGCGCGCCTCGCCGACTGGTGGCACCTCACCCTGCCCTCGCTCCAGCCGGCGCCCGGTTCGGGAAGGGCCACGGGGCGCCGGTGACATCGGGCAGCGCCGTGAGCCGGCCGGCCACGCGCACTCGCGCACCTCGCGACGCTCACTCGTACACCCCGCCACACGACGCGCAGTAATGCGTCCACGGTGTGCGACGGCAGGCGTCGTCAACGCGGGCCCAGCGGTCGGGTCGGGGATGAGATCGACGAGCCGGTGCATCACCACGGCGTCAGCCTGGACTCCGCTCGCAGGAGGGTGGAGGGTCAGTGCGCTCCCCGTGGCGCGGCCACCCGTCGCACACGCCGACCGGCCGGCCGGGGTCCTGCACCTGTGCCGTGCGCCTCTCGTTTCCGCAGTCCTGGGCGATCTTGGCCCTGACCATGTTCGCGTCCGGACCGGTCTGCACGATGTTCAGAACCCTCGTCGGCGGCCGCTGGGCCCCTGGGGACGATCGGCCGCTGGCTGCCCACCCGGCGCGTCGGTCAACGCCCAGCACACCGCCGTCTACTTCTCGGGTCATCAGACGATCGAGCCGTATCTCGTGCTCGCCGCCTAGGCGCGGTCGCTGAGCCAGGTCTGCCCGTCCGCTTTTCTCGCACCGGGTGTGCGCACCGCGCGGTGGCGCCGGCCACGGGCCCGTCGCCGACGGCACCGTGTCCATCGGCGCCATCCACACCTACGTGGAGCTGTACGCGCGGATGGTCATCGGTCTGCGGCCGGACGTCGCACTCCTCTGCGCGTCCGGCGCGGACGAGAACGGCAACCTGTACACCGGGCCGAACACCGAGGATACGCCCACCATCGGCGACTCCCCGACACACTTAGCACGAGGACGGCGCCCCTGTGGATCGCCAACGTCAACGCGGCCGACCAGGACGTGATCAGCGGCACCCGCGCGGCTCTCGACACCCTCCGTGCGAAGGCGCCCGCGGCGGGAGCCAGCGACCCGACGGTCCTCGACGTGGACATCGCCTCGCACTGCCCCCTCCAGGCGGCGACAGCCGACGCCGTGTCGGAGGCTCTCGCCCGTGTCGACGTCGGCGTGCCGCATCGCGCCTACCTCACCAACACCACCGGGCGAAGGGTCCGACGCGCCCCCCCGGGACGTCTCGAACCCACCATCGGGGTGACGCTGCGCCCGATCGGTGCGTCACTTCCGCTGGGCTACTTCGCCTTCGCCCTCGGCACGATGATGCTGGCAGGAGACGCCGTCGGCTGGTTCGGGGGCGAGGAGAAACTGGTCGGCAGCGTCATCGCGGCCCATGTGTTCCCCCTTCAACGCGTGGCCCGACGCCCCGCTCCCCGTCCTCCGCCGAGGCGCCGCGGTGTCGGCCCTTGAGGGTGAGATCACGGCCTCCCCCGCCGGCATCCGCTCCGAGCCCGGCGTGCGGGCCCAGCTCTGAGCAGGGGGTGGGTAGCCTGAGGGCATGCTGAGAGAGGTGACCGCGACCCGCTTCATCACGCCCCTGCGGGAAGGCGGTTCGCTGCCGGGACTGGTCGAGGGCGACGATCTGGGCGCCTACGTCCTGAAGTTCACCGGTGCCGGGCAGGGCCGCAAGACCCTGGTCGCGGAGGTCGTCTGCGGGGAACTCGCCCGGCGCCTCGGCTTCCGGGTGCCCGGACTGGTGACCGTCCAGCTCGACCCCGTGCTCGGTCTCGGCGAGCCCGAACGGCAGGTCCAGGACCTGCTTCGGGCCAGCGGCGGGGCCAACCTCGGCATGGACTTCCTCTCCGGCGCCCTCGGCTACGACCCTCTCGCCTTCCCCGTGGACCCCGAGGAGGCCGGCCGGATCGTCTGGTTCGACGCGCTGGTCAACAACGTCGACCGCTCCTGGCGCAACCCCAACCTCCTGGTCCACCGGGGCGGGCTCTGGCTCATCGACCACGGCGCCACCATGATCTGGCACCACAACTGGCCCGCCGTCGACGCCTCCGCCGCCCGGCCCTACGACGCCGCCGACCACGCCCTCGCCCGCTTCGCGCCCGACGTCACCGCCGCCGCGGCCGACCTCGCCCACCAGGTCACCGAGGATCTGCTCGCCGAGGTCACCGCCCAGATCCCGGACACCTGGCTGGCCGACGAGCCCGGCTTCGACACCCCCGACGACCTGCGCCGCGCCTACGCGCGCCCGCTGCTCGCCCGCGCGGGCACCGTCCACGAACGCGTCGAGGGCCTCAAGGAGAGCAAGTGAGCGAGCACCACATCCACATGGCCGGAGACGTGGTCCAACGCCACATCATCCGGGCCGGGCAGGGCGGTGACCGCGATGTCTACGAGTACGCCCTGCTCCGGGTCGTCCCCCGCGTCGAGCGCGGCGAGCGGATCAACGCGGGCGTGATCGTCTACTGCCGCGCACGCGGTTACGTCGGCGCCCGCACCCATCTGGACGAGGCCCGGCTGCTCGCGCTCGACCCGGAGGCCGATGCCGCCGGGGTGCGCGCCGCCCTCGGTGCCGTGGAGCGCGTCTGCGCGGGCGGCGAGGACGCCGGCCAGGCGGGCGGCGACGACGCCGGGCGGCGTTTCCGCTGGCTGATCGCGCCCCGTTCCACCGTCGTACGGCCCGGCCCCGTGCACACCGGGCTGACCGCCGACCCGGTGGCCGAGACGGAGCGTCTGCTCGACCTCCTGGTGAGGTAATGGATCACACCGCCCGGTGTCCCGTTGACACCGGGTGCCCTGGCTTCTAGCGTCACGGGTGCCGAAGGTACTAAGCGGTCGCTCACCGCACGGCGGGTCCGGTCCGGACCGGCCGGGTTCTCTCAAGGGCGAGGAGAAGCAGCAAATGTCCACCACTGCACAGCGGGTCGCGGTAGTCACCGGCGGGGCGCGCGGAATCGGCGCCGCCACCGCCGTGAGGCTCGCCGCCGAGGGTCACGCGGTCGCCGTGATCGACCTGGACGAGGCCGCCTGCAAGGACACCGTCGAGAAGATCACCTCGGCGGGCGGCAGGGCCGTCGCGGTCGGCGCCGACGTCTCCGACGAGGCGCAGGTCGAGGCCGCCGTCGCGCGGATCGTGGAGGAGCTGGGCGCGCCGACCATCCTGGTCAACAACGCCGGTGTGCTCCGCGACAACCTGCTGTTCAAGATGAGCGTGTCCGACTGGGACACCGTGCTCGGCGTGCACCTGCGCGGGTCGTTCCTGATGACGAAGGCCGTGCAGAAGCACATGGTGGACGCGGGCTTCGGGCGGGTCGTCAACCTGTCCTCGTCCTCCGCGCTCGGCAACCGGGGCCAGGCCAACTACTCGGCCGCCAAGGCGGGTCTGCAGGGCTTCACCAAGACCCTCGCCATCGAGCTGGGCAAGTTCGGCATCACCGCCAACGCCGTCGCCCCCGGCTTCATCGCCACCGAGATGACCAAGGCCACCGCCGACCGCGTGGGCATGGGCTTCGACGACTTCAAGAAGGCCGCCGCCACCCAGATCCCGGTCGCGCGTGTCGGCGAGCCCGAGGACATCGCCCACGCCATCGCCTTCTTCACCGGCGAGGCGGCCGGCTTCGTCTCCGGCCAGGTGCTGTACGTCGCGGGCGGACCGCTCGACTAGGACCTGTCCGACAATTCCCGTCTGCCGCGCGGCCGCGCTCCGGGCGACGACGCGAATTGTCGGACAGGCCCCTGGCCGGTCCGGACCCCGACGAACCCTGGAGCACACGGACATGACTGAACTTCCCGCACTCTCCGGCAAGGCCGCGCTCGTCACGGGCGCCAGCCGGGGCATCGGCTACGGCGTCGCGGAGGCCCTGGTGGCGCGCGGCGACCGCGTGGTCATCACCGGCCGCGACGAGGAGGCGCTGAAGGAGGCCGCCGAGCGGCTCGGCGCCGACCGCGTCATCGGCGTCGCCGGCAAGGCCCACGACCTCGCCCACCAGGCCGAGGCCGTCGAACGCGCCATGGAGGCGTTCGGCCGCGTCGACTACCTGGTCAACAACGCGGGCACCAACCCGGTCTTCGGCCCCATCGCCGACATCGACCTGGACGTGGCCCGCAAGGTGTTCGAGACCAATGTGATCTCGGCGCTCGGCTTCGCCCAGAAGACCTGGCACGCCTGGCAGCGGGAGAACGGCGGCGCGATCGTCAACATCGCCTCCGTCGCCGGCATCGCGCCCTCGCCGTTCATCGGCGCGTACGGCGTGAGCAAGGCCGCGATGATCAACCTGACCCAGCAGCTCGCGCACGAGTTCGCGCCGAAGGTGCGGGTCAACGCGATCGCGCCGGCGCTCGTGAAGACCAAGTTCGCCGAGGCGCTGTACGAGGGCCGGGAGGAGGAGGCGGCCGCCGCCTACCCGCTCGGCCGGCTCGGCGTGCCCTCCGACATCGGCGGGGCCGCGGCCTTCCTCACCTCCGCGCAGTCCGACTGGGTCACTGGTCAGACGCTTGTCGTGGACGGCGGCATCTTCCTCAACGCCGGGGTGGGCTGACCCTTCCCGGCCCCGCGTCACCACGGGCGCCGTTCCCCATGGAGGGGAGCGGCGCCCGTACGCGTTCCGCGCGCGGGCCGCGACCATGACGGCCTGGTCCTCCATAACCGTTCAACAACCCATGTTTCAGGGGAGGTTCAGGAGGTCTCGGGCTGCGGTATGGTCTGCCGACCTTGGTACGGCGGATCGAGGAGCGAGCGCGTGTTCAAGTGGAACAGAGTCCGGCGCAGGGTCGCGGCGACCGCGTCCCTGACCTCCCTCATCACCCTGCTGCCCGGCTGTGGCCTGCTCTCGGACACGGGCCCCGACGACAGCAGCCCGATCGTGGTGGGGACGACGAGCGCGCCGAGCACCCTGGACCCGGCGGGCGCCTGGGACGGCTCCTGGGAACTCTTCCGCAACGTCTACCAGACCCTCCTGGCCTACCCGAACGGCGCGACCACCCCGCAGCCGGACGCCGCCGAGAGCTGTGCCTTCACCGACTCCACCAGCCTCACCTACCGCTGCGAGCTGCGCGCGGACCTGAAGTTCTCCGACGGCGACCCGCTGGACGCCAGGGCCGTCCAGCACTCCATCGACCGCATCCGCACCATCAACGCCCCGACCGGCCCGGCCGGGCTGCTGGAGGGGCTCGACCGGGTGGAGACGAACGGCACCCGGGAGATCGTCTTCCATCTGAAGAAGCCCGACGCCACCTTCCCGTTCGTGCTCGCCACCCCCGCCATGTCGCTGGTCGACCCGCGTGAGTACCCCGCGGGCTCGCTGCGCACGGACAAGAACGTGCGCGGCTCCGGCCCGTACCGGCTGGCGTCCTACGACGAGGGCAAGCAGGCTGTCCTGGTGCGCAACGACCGGTACCAGGGCTTCGCCGAGCGGGAGAACCGGGCGGTCACCATCCGCTACTTCCAGGACTCCGGCGCGATGGTCGAGGCGCTGCGCGACAAGCGGATCGACGTCACCTACCGGGGACTCGCCGCCGCCGACATCCTCGCCCTGCAGCAGCAGTCGTCGACCGATCTGCAACTGGTCGACGGCACCGGCACCGACATCAGCTACCTGGTGTTCAACCCCAAGGACCGCTGGGCCGGCAACGCGGCCGTGCGCAGGGCCGTCGCTCAGATCGTGGACCGGGGCGCGATCGCCCACAAGGTGTACCGGGACACCGTCGAACCGCTGTACTCGATGGTCCCCAAGGGACTCACCGGCCACGCCACCTCCTACTTCGACCACTTCGGCGAGCCCAGCAAGGGCAAGGCGCGCGCGATCCTGGCCGAGGCGGGCATCGACCAGCGGGTCCCGCTCACCTTCTGGTACACCTCCGACCGCTACGGCTCCGAGACCGCGGTGATGTTCCGGGAGCTGAAGCGGCAGCTGGAGGACTCCGGGCTGTTCACGATCACCCTGCGCACCCGCCCGTGGAAGACCTATGTGACCGGCTATCAGAAGGGGGAGTACCCGGTGTTCGGCCGGGGCTGGTTCCCGGACTACCCGGACGCGGACAACTTCATCGCGCCCTTCGTCGGCGAGCACAACGCCCTCGGCACCCCCTACGTGACCAAGAAGATCACCGGCGAGCTGCTGCCCCGCTCGCGGGCGCAGGGGAACCGGGCCGACGTGGTGAAGGATCTGACGGCCGCCCAGCGGATCATGGTCGACGACGCCCGGCTGATCCCGCTGTGGCAGGGCCGCCAGTACGTCGCCGCGAGCCAGGAGATCGCCGGCGGCGAGCGGGCCCTCGACCCCTCGACGATCATGATGATGTGGGAGCTGAACCGCAAGACCAGCTGGTGAGCGGCCTGCCGCCCGCGTTGTCAGTGGTCGCCTGTAGGTTCTGAGGCCTGGAACTGACCACGGATCGTGAGGACGTTGACGTGACCGACATCGCCATGCTGCCCGAGTCCTGGCAGGGCGTTCTGGGCGACGAGCTCCAGCAGCCCTACTTCAAGGAGCTGACCGAGTTCGTCGAGGAGGAGCGGGCGAGGGGCCCCGTCTACCCCCCGCGCGAGGAGGTCTTCGCCGCGCTCGCCGCGACGCCTTACGACCGGGTCAAGGTCCTCGTCCTCGGCCAGGACCCGTACCACGGCGAGGGTCAGGGGCATGGCCTGTGCTTCTCGGTCCGGCCCGGGGTGAAGACCCCGCCGTCCCTGCGGAACATCTACAAGGAGCTGCACCAGGAGCGGGACCTGCCCGTCCCGGACAACGGCTATCTGATGCCCTGGGCCGAGCAGGGCGTCCTGCTGCTGAACGCGGTGCTGACCGTGCGCGCCGGCGAGGCCAACTCGCACAAGGGCAAGGGCTGGGAGAAGTTCACCGACGCGGTGATCAGCGCGGTGGCCTCCCGTCCCGACCCGGCGGTCTTCGTGCTGTGGGGCAACTACGCGCAGAAGAAGCTGCCGCTGATCGACGAGACCCGGCATGTCGTGGTCAAGGGCGCGCACCCCTCGCCGCTGTCCGCGAAGAAGTTCTTCGGCTCTCGGCCCTTCACCCAGATCGACGAGGCCGTCGCCGCGCAGGGCCACGAGCCGATCGACTGGCGCATCCCCGACCTGGGCTGACCGGCACCGGCCAGGCGGTCTCACCGGGTCGCCCGGGGCCGCCTGCCCGTTATCGCCGCCGGCTGCGGTTAGCGTCGTGGGCGGACGGCCGACGAGCGGCCGGATGACGGGTGCGGAGGCCGCGGTGGCGGAGCGACAGGAGCAGACGGCGCCCGATGCCCTGCTCACCCGGATCGGGCAGATCGTCATGCTGCACCGCGGCGGCGACCGCGAGGAGGCCCGGCGCCGGCTGCTGGAGCTGTGGGCCCGGACGGCGGAGTCCGGCGACCCCCTGCACCGCTGCACCCTCGCCCACTACCTGGCCGACACCCAGGACGACCCGGCGGACGAACTCGCCTGGGACCTCAGGGCGTTGTCCGCGGCGGACGAACTGACCGACGGCCGCCCCGGCGCCGACCCCGCCTGTGTGCGCGGC
Organism: Streptomyces sp. NPDC058459; assembly: GCF_042721685.1. Taxonomy (NCBI): domain Bacteria; kingdom Bacillati; phylum Actinomycetota; class Actinomycetes; order Kitasatosporales; family Streptomycetaceae; genus Streptomyces; species Streptomyces sp. NPDC058459. Next base: position 15,617 of record NZ_JBHXLV010000036.1, read on the forward strand.
TTCTATCCCTCCCTGCACCTCAACCTCGCGGCGGACTACCTCAAGCTGGACCGCGCGGACGCCGCCCGCGCCCACCTCCGCCGCGCCCGCCGCGCGGCGGACACCCTCCCCGAGGACGGCTACGGCACCGGCGTCCGGGCCGCGATCACCCGCCTGGAACTCCGCCTCCCCGACACCGGCCCCGCGCAGGGCGACGGCTGGGTCCCGCCGAGACAGCGGCCGGAGAGCTAGCCGGACCTCAGTGCCCGTACGCCCGCTCGCAGAGCGTCGACTCGGGGCTGTTCCTGGGCCACCCGCCGTATTTCTTGCCCAGGGCGCACACGTTCGGGAACCCCGGCACCACGCGGGGCACGCGCGGTGTGCCGGTACGCGGGCGCTCCTGGTGCGTCCGTCGGGGCGCGGGAACGACGGGCGTCCGCCGCGGCTCCAGCGCCGGAGCGGCCGCCGCCGGGCGGCGCGATGTCTCCGGTCCGGGGGAGGGGCCGGTGCGCTCCAGGGTCTCCCGGCCGGGCTCCTCACGCATCCGGGGCAGCACACTCCCGTCCGGCCGGGCCGCCGCCGCATGCGACGGCGAGGCACCGGGTCCCGAAGCGGGCACCGCCGGCCCGTGCACGGTCATGCACCCGGTGAGAGCCGTAACGGCCACGGTGACCAGGAGCGCTGCGGCAGTCGTAGTTCGATCCACCCGCCCACTCTGCGCGCCCCGCCGCCGGTCCGGCCGCACCGACGGGCCCCCGATGCCCCACACGAGTGATCTCTCGCCCACCCGGAGGGCGTGGCGCGGACGCGGGCTGACGCGTCAGTCGCCGGTGCGGCCGTCGACCAGTTCCCTGAGCAGATCGGCGTGGCCGTTGTGGCGGGCCTACTCCTCGATCATGTGGGTCTGGACCGGCGGACGTTGAACGGGGCCTTCCAGCATGTCGCGCTCACCGGCGTCGACGGCCGGCTCCCGGCGGGTGTCAGTCATGCCTCGCATCCTTGCCGAACTCCTCAGGAGCCAACACGGGTTGTTGCCCCCGTAGGGCTTCGGCGGCATCGCCGACGGGTGCCCGCCGTATGCTTCCGGAGAGGAAAACGCAGGACAGGGGTAGGGAGAGCACACGTGAAGGTCGGCTGCATCGGACTCGGGGACATCGCGCGCAAGGCGTATCTGCCGGTCCTCGGCACACAGCCCGGACTCGACCTCCACCTCCAGACCCGCACCCCGGCAACCCTCGCGGGCGTCGCCGACTCGCTGCACATCCCCGCCGGACAGCGGCACGAGACGCTGGACTCCCTGCTGGACGCGGGTCTCGACGCCGCCTTCGTGCACGCGCCCACCGCCGTCCACCCGGAGATCGTCACCCGGCTGCTGGAAGCGGGCGTACCCACCTACGTCGACAAGCCCCTCGCCTACGAACTCAGCCACTCCCAGCGGCTGGTGGAACTGGCCGAGCGCCGGGGCGTCCCGCTCTTCGTCGGCTTCAACCGCCGCTACGCCCCCGCCTACGCACAGGTCCTGGAGCACCCGCGCGAGCTGATCCTGCTCCAGAAGAACCGGGTAGGTCTGCCCGAGGAACCGCGCTCGATGGTGCTGGACGACTTCATCCACGTGGCCGACACCCTGCGCTTCCTCGTGCCCGGCCCGGTGGACGACGTCACGGTGCGGACCCGCTCGGAGGAGGGCCTGCTCCACCACGTCGTGCTCCAGCTGTCCGGCGACGGCTTCACCGCGCTCGGGGTGATGAACCGGCTCAGCGGCTCCGCCGAGGAGATCCTGGAAGTGTCCGGGCAGGACACCAAGCGCCAAGTGATCAACCTCGCCGAGGTGATCGACCACAGGGGCCAGCCCACCGTGCGCCGCCGGGGCGACTGGGTCCCGGTGGCCCGCCAGCGCGGCATCGAGGGCGCCGTCCTCACCTTCCTCGACGCCGTCCGGGCCGGCGAACCGCTCAGCGCACGGGACGCGCTGGCGACCCACGAGCTGTGCGAGCGCGTGGTACGAGCGGCTCAGAACCCGTCCGGCGCGGCCTGAGCGCCCGCACCCCCTCCGCCACCCCCAGCACCCCCAGCACCGCCAGCACCAGCAGCGCGGCGCCCACCGGCCAGTCGCCGTGCCGGACGTACGGGGTGACGCCGTGCGCCAGCGGCACGTCGTACACCCGGACGGCGCTCGCTCCGGTGCCGAGCCAGGGGCCGGCGCGCTCGCCGTCCGGGCCGTACACGGCGGATACGCCGGTCAGGGTGGCGTGCACCATCGGACGCCCGGTCTCGGCGGCCCGCAGCGCGGCCAGCGAGGCGTGCTGCTCGGGCGCCCAGCTGTCCTGGAAGGTCGAGGTGGCGGACTGGCCCAGCAGCACGTCCGCGCCGTCCTCGGCGAGGTGGCGGCCCATGTCGGGGAACGCGGTCTCGAAGCGGGGGTGCCGCCCAGGAAGCGGCGCGCCGGCCAGTCCCAGGGGGCCCAGAGCGCGCCCAGCAGGGCCGCTATCAGGAAGATGAACACATGCAGGCTGGGCAGCAGCCAGTGGTGCACGGCCAGCATGAACCCGACGCCCCCGCACCAGCCGTCCAGCGCGGCCCGGCGGGCGCTGGGTGCGCTGCGGGCCAGAGCGATCCAGGGGACGAGGGCGACGTAGGCGAACCACCACAGCGCGGGCGCCGGGAACGCGAGCACGGGCAGCGCACCCGCCAGCGCGGCGACGCCGGAGCGGGGCCAGGGGGAGTCCAGAAGCCGGCCGGACGCCCTCGTGCTCCTCGTGCTCCCCGTGCTTCTCTTGCTCCCCATCCGGAGTCTCCCTCCCCGGGGCCCACACCCCCAGTGTGCGCGCCTGTCGCGACCCGGGACAGGGTGCTGGGGTGGTCGGAGCCGAGGACGCGTTCGGAGTCGGTGAGCGTGGACCTGGGCATCGGAAATGGCGCGCTCGAGGTCTCCGGGAGCCTCCGGCGGGCCGTGGCTGCGTCGAGCGGCGGGCCGCGGTGGCCGCACTACCCTGGCCACCATGATTCGCGCTGCGGTCTTCGATGTCGGTGAGTGCCTGGTGGACGAGACGACGGAGTTCGAGGCCTGGGCCGACTGGCTGGGCGTGCCCCGGCACACCTTCTCGGCGGTGTTCGGCGCGGTGGTGGCCCAGGGGCGTGACCACCACGAGGTCTTCGAGGAGTTCCGGCCCGGGTTCGACCTGGCGCGGGAGCGGGAGGAGCGGGCCGCCGCCGGGATGCCGGAGAGGTTCGGGGAGACCGACGTGTACGCGGACGTCCGCGACACCCTTGCCACGCTCCGGGCGGACGGCCTCTGGCTCGGCATCGCGGGCAACCAGGAAGCACCGGCCGCCCGCGTCCTGCGCGAACTCTTCGCCACCGACGTCGACCTGATCGGCACCTCGGCCGACTGGGGCGTCGCCAAGCCCGACCCCGCCTTCTTCGCCCGCCTGGCCGCCATGGTCCCGGCCGAACCGGAGGAGATCCTCTACGTGGGCGACCGCCTGGACAACGACCTCCGCCCGGCCCGGCGGGCCGGTATGCACACGGCCCTGATCCACCGTGGCCCGTGGGCACGGCTCGCCTGGAACACGAAGGACGCCGGACGCCTCCCCCTGTTCCGCATCGAGAGCCTGCTGGAACTGTCGGGGCTGATCCGGGAGTTCAACAGCGGCGGACACTGACATCCGGCGCCGGGGAGGCCGGGGCCGGCGACCGGACCGAGCCGGCCGGCCCGCTGAAGCCACCGGTGCCGCGCTCAGCGTCCGCCGGTCCGGTCAGCCCGCCGACTCCGCCGCGTGCGGGCTCAGCACGCCCGCGGTGACCAGGGCGATGATGACGATGCCCAGGGCCACGCGGTAGTAGACGAACGGCATGAAGCTCTTGTTGGAGATCCACTTCATGAACCACGCGATTACCCCATATCCGGACAAGAAGGCGATGACCGTGGCGAAGAGGGTGGGGCCCCAGGCCACCTCGCTGTTCTCGCCCAGGGAGTGCTTCACCTCGAAGACGCCGGAGGCGAGGACGGCGGGGATGGCGAGCAGGAAGGAGTAGCGGGCCGCGTCCTCCCGCTTGTAGCCCATGAACAGGCCGCCGCTGATGGTGGCGCCGGAGCGGGAGACACCGGGGATGAGGGCGCACGCCTGGCAGAGACCGAAGATCAGGCCGTCCCGGATGCCGAGGTCCGTCAGGGTCTTGCGCTGCTTGGGGCTGCGGTGCCGGCCGCCGGACTCGTCGCGGGCCGCCAGCCGGTCGGCGATGCCTATGACCACGCCGACCACGACCAGCATCGTCGCGGTGATCCTGAGGTCGCGGAACGGTCCCTCGATCTGGTCCTTCAGCGTCACGCCCAGCACCCCGATCGGGATCGAGCCGACGATCACCAGCCAGCCCAGTTGCGCGTCGTGGTCGCGCCGCATCGACTTGTCGAACAGCGAGCGGAACCAGGACGAGATGATCCGCCCGATGTCTTTGCGGAAGTAGATGAGGACCGCCGCCTCCGTACCGATCTGCGTGATCGCGGTGAAGGCGGCGCCGGGGTCCTCCCAGCCGGAGAAGGCCGCGGTCAGCCGCAGATGCGCGCTGGAGGAGACGGGCAGGAACTCGGTGAGCCCCTGGACGAGTCCGAGAACGAGGGATTCAAACCAAGACATGGAGGAGAGGCGTCCAAGCGCTGGGGAGCGTAGGGGATCATGCGACGCAGGGCAGCGTAGCGGGCGCCGATGGCAAAGCCTTCACAGGGGGTTGGTCATCGAATGGTCATGGACCCCGGGAGGCCGCAGCGGGGACCAGGGAGTGTCCGGGCGGCGCCGTCAACGCGGGCGCAGCTGATGCCTTTTGCGCCAGGCCAGCACCGTACCCGCCAGCGCGGGCAGCCCGATCGCGGCCAGCGCGATGAGGAAGGCGGGAGAGGTCGGGGTCGCGGCGCGGGCACCGGCGACCGCGTACGCGGCTGTGTTCGGGATCGAGCCGAGCGCTGTGGCGACCAGGAAGGGCAGTGTGCGCATCCGGGAGACGGCCGCGCAGTAGTTGGCCGCCCAGAACGGCACGCCAGGGAAGAGCCGGGCCGCCAGCATCGCCCGGAACCCGTGCCGGCTGAGCTGCCCGTCGGCGGCCTTCAGCCAGCGCCCCCGCAGCAGCGGACGCAGGGCGTCCTGGCCCAGCGCCCGCCCCAGCCCGAAGGCCAGCCCGGCGCCCAGCACGGTGCCCACCAGCGCCGAGGTCAGCCCCAGGGTGGAGCCGAACAGCGCGCCCGCCGCCAGGTTGAGCAGCGGGCGAGGCACGAACGCCACCGTGCACAGCCCGTAGGCCAGTGCGAAGACCGAGGCCGCCGCGAACCCGCCGAGCTGCGGTGGCCAGCCGTCGGTGAGCAGACGCTGCGGGTCGAAGACCAGGACGGCCGTGGCCGCGCCCGCGAGCAGGGTGAGCAGCAGCACGAGGCGCGCGTACGGCGAGGGCCACGCGCGTACGGCGGGGGTGACGGGAGTGGGGGGCGCGGCTGGGGTCGGCCTCAGGGCGACGGCCGGGTGAACGGCCGTGGCGGTGCCCCCAGAGCGGGTGGTGGCATCGGGCATTCGGCGACAGTAACCGACTTGGGTGTGTGATCGGCGTATGGTCCACGGCCGTTGACCCTTCGCTGCCCGCGGAAAACCGTTCGACGTGGGACGACGCGTCCGCCATGATCTGCGTCATGTTCCGGTACGCCTTCCTCGCCGCCTCCGCACTCGCGGACGCGCCGAAGGCTGCCGTCCTCGTCCTCGTGGCAGCCGTCGACGGCGCCCGAAGCTGACCCTCTCCGGAAAGTCCGGCGGACCCCGCGAGGGGAGGGTCGGCGAGGCCCAGGGGTCCCCGTGCTCTCCACGCACCACCAAGACCACGAGGAACAGCCATGCCCAAGACGGCATACGCGCGCACCAAGCCGCACCTGAACATCGGCACCATGGGCCACGTCGACCACGGCAAGACCACCCTGACCGCCGCCATCACCAAGGTGCTCGCCGAGCGCGGCACCGGCACCTTCGTGCCGTTCGACCGCATCGACCGGGCCCCGGAGGAGGCCGCGCGCGGCATCACCATCAACATCGCGCACGTCGAGTACGAGACCGACACCCGGCACTACGCCCACGTCGACATGCCCGGCCACGCCGATTACGTCAAGAACATGGTCACCGGCGCCGCCCAGCTCGACGGGGCGATCCTGGTCGTCTCCGCGCTCGACGGGATCATGCCGCAGACCGCCGAACACGTGCTGCTCGCCCGGCAGGTGGGGGTCGACCACATCGTGGTCGCCCTGAACAAGGCCGACGCGGGCGACGACGAGCTGACCGACCTGGTCGAGCTGGAGGTGCGCGAACTGCTCACCTCCCAGGGGTATCCGGGGGAGTCGGCGCCGGTCGTACGGGTCTCCGGGCTGAAGGCGCTGGCGGGCGAGCCCCGTTGGACGGCGGCCGTGGAGGCGCTGCTCGACGCGGTGGACACGTACGTGCCGATGCCCGAGCGGTTTGTCGACGCGCCGTTCCTGCTGCCGGTGGAGAACGTGCTCACCATCACCGGGCGCGGGACCGTCGTCACCGGCGCGGTCGAGCGGGGCACGCTGCGGGTGGGGGACCGGGTGGAGGTACCCGGGGCCGGCGTCGAGAGCGTGGTCACCGGTCTGGAGACCTTCGGCAAGCCGATGGCGGAGGCGCAGGCCGGGGACAACGTGGCGGTCCTGCTGCGCGGGGTGCCGCGTGACGCGGTCCGGCGCGGGCATGTCGTCGCGGCGCCGGGGAGCGTGGTGCCGAGCCGGCGGTTCACCGCGCGGGTGTACGTGCTCGCCGGGTCCGAGGGCGGGCGCACCAAGCCGCTGTCCACCGGGTACCGGCCGCAGTTCTACATCCGTACGGCGGACGTGGCCGGTGACATCGACCTGGGCGAGGCGGGGATCGCCCGGCCCGGCGAGACGGTCGAGCTGACCGTGGAGCTGGACCGGGAGGTGCCCCTGGAGCCGGGCCTCGGGTTCGCCGTCCGTGAGGGCGGGCGCACCGTGGGCGCGGGGACGGTCACCTCGGCCGGCTGAGCGGTACGGGGTGCGCGGGGCTTGGCTCCGCTCACCCCGCACGACCGGCGACAATGGCGGGGTGAGCGAACCGATACCCGTGAGCCGGGCCGTCGACCACGGCACCGCCAAGCTGATGCCCGACGTCGACCGGGACCGGGCCTGGCTGCTCACCGTCGACGGGGCTCCGCAGTCCTACGTCGACCTGGACGAGCCGGAGCACCTGGAGTTCGAGTACGCGCGGCGGCTCGGCCACGCCCTGGACGCGGTCGCCGAGCCCGCCGCCGCGCTGGACGTGCTGCACCTGGGCGGGGGAGCGCTCACCCTGCCCCGGTACGTGGCCGCGACCCGGCCCGGCTCCCGGCAGGACGTGGTGGAGGCCGACAAGGGCCTCCTCGACCTGGTCGTCGAGCACCTCCCGCTGCCGCCCGGCTCGGGCATCACCACCCACGCCGCCGACGCGCGCGCCTGGCTGGAGGCGGCCCCGGACGACAGCACCGACGTACTGGTCGCGGACGTCTTCGGCGGCTCCCGCGTCCCGGCCCACCTGACCTCGCTGGACTACGCCCGTGAGGCGGCGCGGGTGCTCCGCCCGGACGGCGTCTACCTCGCCAACGTCGCGGACGCGGCGCCCTTCACCTTTCTGCGCTCCCAACTGGCCAACCTGGCCGCCCTGTTCGAGGAGCTGGCGCTGATCGCGGAACCCGGTGTCCTGCGCGGCCGCCGCTTCGGCAACGCGGTCCTCCTCGCATCCCACCACCCCCTGGACACCGCCTCGCTGACCCGCCGCACAGCCGCCGACGCCTTCCCGGCCCGCGTCGAACACGGCCCGGCTCTGGCCGAGTTCATCGGCTCGGCCCACCCCGTCTCCGACGACGACGCCGTCCCTTCCCCGGTGCCCCCGGCGGGTGCCTTCGGCATCGGCTGAGAGCGTGCCCGTCGTGTCCCCGCGCGGCGAAGCCCCCGCGACCCCGGGGATCAGCAGGACCAGCGCCTTGGTGAGGGCCCCGGGAGTCCGGGATCACCGGCCGACCAGGGCCGGGTGACCAGGGCCGGATGACCCCGGGACTGCCCATTCGACTTGCCGGCCGTCCGTCAGCTCTTGGTGGGGTCGCCGTGCAGGCGGACGGAGGACAGGATCTTCATGATGGTCGCCGTGTCGACCTCCTCCTTCACGCCCTTGGCGCCGTAGAGGTCGAACGACACGATGTCCTGGGCGGAGTTGCGGAAGGCGAAGGAGATCGCCTTGCCGTCGCTCGCGCACTTGCCCTTCTGCGGGCTGCCGGACGAACGCGCCCACGTGTAGGCGCCCTTGACCCCCGAGGACGTGGTGTAGGGCTTGGCCTTCTTGTCGAACGTGAGGCTCTTCTTGTCCGGCTGGGTGTAGCCGCCGTACACGTACCACGGCACCCGCGTCACAGCGGCCTCCTCCGGGCTCTTGGCGCCGCTCTCACCGCGCGTACCTGCCACCGCGAGTGAGGTGTCCTCCGTCCGGCCGTCCTTGTCGCTGTCGTCCGTGCACCACTTGGACTTGTAGACGGCGGGCGCGGACACCGAGGTGATCAGCTTGTCGTCGTGCGCGCGGTCCTCCATGAAGTAGGAGGTGTCCTTGGACTCGAGCTGCCACTGCGGCGGTACGTCGAACGCGGTGCCGAACTTCGGGTTGACGACCACCTGCCAGCCCGCGACGACCGGCTTCTCCGCTTCCCCGCCGCGCGGGTCGTCGTCCGGCACGGACGGACTCCCCGACGGCTCGGGCGTGGGGGACTGGCTGGTCTTCTTCCCGCCCTTGGCCTCGTCGGTGCCGCCGTCCCTGTCGCCGAGGACCAGATACCCCGTCACCCCGGCGGTCACGACGACCGCGAGAGCCGACACGACGGCGACGGCCTTGACCCGGCCGTTGCCGCCCCCGGGCTTCCGCGGCGGCTGCGTCGGCGGACCCCACTGGGGCTGCTGCCCGTAGGGGTTCGGCTGCGGGTACTGCTGGTAGCCGGGCTGCTGATACGGATTCGGCTGCTGGTAACCCGGCTGCTGATACGGGTTGCCCTGCGGGTTCTGCGCGCCCCCTGGCGGCTGCTCTCCTGGCCACATGGCCAGAACCCTAGTGCGCCACCGGACACGATTCGGTCACCGTCCCTTGTCAGGGACGTACCGAAACGGAGGAGAACGGGGGGAACGGGGGAGAGCGGGGCTGGCCAGGGTCACTACCCGTCGGTAACATCACGGTCATGACAGTTGAGAGCGCCTCCATGGGCGACATGCTGGCCGCCGCGGTGCCGATGGTGCGGACCCTGAACCTGGAGTTCATCGAGGTCACGCCGGAGCGCGCGGTGCTCCGGCTGCCGGACCAGTCCGAGTACCACAACCACCTGGGCGGACCGCATGCCGGCGCGATGTTCACGCTGGCCGAGTCCGCGAGCGGGGCCATCGTGCTGACCGCCTTCGGCGAGCAGCTCTCGCGGGCGGTCCCGCTCGCGGTGCGCGCCGAGATCGACTACAGGAAGCTCGCCCTCGGCCCGGTGACCGCCACCGCCACGCTGGGCCGCCCGGCCGCCGAGGTCGTCGCCGAGCTGGACGCGGGCAGCCGCCCCGAGTTCCCGGTAGCCATCAGCATCCGGCGCGAGGACGGCGCCGTCTCCGGCGAGATGACCGTGGTCTGGACCCTGCGGCCCAACGGCTGATCCCCGCCGAGTCGCGGCGGCCCCTGCCCGCAGCGCCGCCGCCGCGCCACGCACGGCCGGGTCGCCGTGCCCGCAGACCACCGTGTCCGCCTCCGGCCAGGGCAGGTGCGGCGCGACTCGACGGCCCGCGCCCGGCCGGTGCCGAAGCCGCCCAGGACGCTCCGGCCGGTGTCGGCCACCGCTTCCCCCTGGACAGCACCCCGGCCCCGGCGGGCGCACGGCGGTCGAGCCGTCCGGATGCCCGAGCACCGTCACCACGACCACCCCGCCGCCGGACTCCGGCACCCGCCGGCGCCGTACCTCGATCACGTCCATACCTCAGCCCGCGCGGCCGGACACGCGGACACGCGGGCGTGCGGTCGTTCGGCGTGGGCTCGCCTACCGGACTCGACGGCGGTGTGCGCCGACCGGGTAGCCTTCCTGCTGGGTGCCCGCGCGTGGCGCCCCCGCAGGGTGCGACGGCGACTGGGAGGAACCGGCGGTGCACGTCCAGGAATGGCTCGACTCGGTGCCCGCGGTAGCCGTCTATGCCGTGGTGAGCCTGGTGATCGGGCTGGAGAGCCTCGGCATACCCTTGCCCGGCGAGATCGTCCTCGTCTCCGCCGCGCTCCTGTCCTCCCAGCACACCGGGATCGACCCCTTCGTCCTCGGTGCCTGCGCCACGGCCGGCGCGGTGATCGGTGACTCCATCGGCTACGCGATCGGCCGCAAGGGAGGGCGCCCGCTGCTCACCTGGCTGGGGCGGAAGTTCCCGCGCCACTTCGGCGAGGCGCACGTCGCCACCGCCGAGCGGTCCTTCCAGAAGTGGGGCATGTGGGCGGTCTTCTTCGGACGCTTCATCGCCCTGCTCCGCATCTTCGCCGGACCCCTCGCGGGCGTGCTCCGGATGCCCTACTGGAAGTTCCTGATCGCCAACGTCCTCGGCGGTGTCGTCTGGGCGGGCGGCACCACGGCCATCGTCTACTACGTCGGCATGGTCGCGGAGGACTGGCTCAAGCGGTTCTCCTGGCTCGCCCTGGTGGCCGCGATCCTCGTCGGTCTCGGCTCCTTCGTGATCATGAAGCGCCGCTCGCGGCGCGGGGAATCGACCGAGCGGGCCCCCGAGGCCGAGCCGGTCGGCGCCGAACAGCCGTAGGGGCCCCTGCTCCGGCCTCGCCTACTCGTGCACCGCCCGGTGCGTCTTCGCCAGGTCCGCGTACAGGGTGCCGTTCAGGGTGACGCCCTGCCGCTCCTCCTCCGACAGTTCCCGGCGCACCTTGGCCGGGACGCCCGCCACCAGCGAGCCGGGCGGTACGACCATGCCCTGCGGGACCAGGGCCTGGGCCGCGACCAGGGAACCCGCGCCGATCACCGCACCGTTCAGGACCGTCGCGCCCATGCCGATCAGGCAGTCGTCCTCCACCGTGGCGCCATGGACGACGGCGTTGTGGCCGACGGAGACCCGCTCGCCGATCGTGACCGGGAAGCCGGGGTCGGCGTGCAGGGTCACGTTGTCCTGGACGTTGGCGTCCGCGCCGACCGTGATCCGCTCGACGTCACCCCGGACCACCGCGCCGTACCAGACGCTCGCCCCCGCCCGCAGTGTCACCTCGCCGATCACCGAGGCATTCGGGGCGACGAACGCCTCCGGGTCGATCACCGGTTCCCGGTCGCCGACGCCCATGATCAGGGCCTTGTGCGTCATCCGTCTCCACCGTCTCTCTGCCGGGCGAAATCGAGCGGGACCGCGCCGGGCGGTCTCCCCGCGCACGGTAGGGCATCGACGGGACCCCGGGATGGGGTGAAGATCACAGCGGCCCGGCGCCTTCCGGTGAGTGACCGCTGAGTAACGTGGCCGGGTGCCGAAGCGCGAGAACACCTTCACCTCCTGGCGGCAGGGGCTCGCCCAGCGTGCCGTCCATGCCGTGTGGGGCTGGGCGCGGCGCAGCGGCGCGGTGACCGCCGGGCATCCGGGACGGTTCCGGTTCGGCGCGATCGGCGAGGGCACCCGGCTCGCCTTCCCGCTCGGCACGGTCTTCGGCGAGCCCTGGATCAGGCTCGGCGACTACTGCGTCATCGGCGAGCAGGTCACCCTCACCGCCGGTCTGATGCCGGACCTCGACCTCGGCCCGGACCCGATCCTGCGCATAGGCGACGGCGTCGTCCTCGGCCGGGGCAGCCACGTCATCGCCGACACCGCGGTCACCATCGGCCGCGACTGCTACTTCGGCCCCTACGTCTACGTCACCTCCACCAACCACTCCTACGACGACCCGCACGAGCCCATCGGCCGCCAGTGGCCCCGCATGGAGCCCGTGGAGATCGGCCCCGGCTGCTGGATCGGCACCGGCGCGGTGATCCTGCCCGGCGCGCGGATCGGCCGGAACGTGGTGGTCGCGGCCGGCGCGGTGGTGCGCGGTACGGTCCCCGACCACGCCGTGGTGGCCGGGGCACCCGCCCGCGTCGTACGGCGCTGGACGCCCGAGGAGGGCTGGCAGCCGCCGCTGCGCACGCCGGCCCCGGTGCCGCCCCCGGCCGGGGTCACCGGCGCGCAACTGGGCGCGCTGGCCGGGCTGGACGAGGAGCAGGCCGAGCGGCTGGCGACGCTGGACGCGGAGGGCTGAGCGGCGGGCAGGTGCTCCGTACCGGACCGCGCAGTACAGTGCGGTGCACGACCGGGTGCGGTGCGCCGCCGTCCCGTGCACCTGATCCGGTCATTCCTTCCCGTGACCGACGAGGCCCCTGTGGCCTCGGTGACTCCCGATGTGACTTTCGATGGACGTGATGTGGCGGACCTCGACCTGCTGACCCAGTCCCTGGCGCGCAACGTCCGCCGCTGGCGTACCGAGCGCTGCTTCACGCTGGACGCGCTGGCCGCCCGCGCCGGGGTGAGCCGGGGCATGCTCATCCAGATCGAGCAGGCCCGCACCAACCCCAGCATCGGCACCGTCGTCAAGATCGGCGACGCGCTCGGGATCAGCGTCACCACCCTGCTCGACTACGAGCGGGGGCCGCGCGTGCGGGTCGTCCCCGCCGACCAGGCGGTCCGGCTCTGGCACACCGAGGGCGGCAGCTACAACCGGCTGCTGGCCGGCACCGAGGCACCCGGCCCGCTGGAGCTGTGGGACTGGAACCTGATGCCGGGCGAGCACAGCGGCGCCGACCCGCACCCCGCCGGCACGGTCGAACTGGTCCACGTCACCGCCGGCGAACTCACCCTGGAGGTCGACGGGGTCCGGCACGCGGTCCCGGCCGGGGCGAGCGTCACCTTCGAGGCCGACGCCCCGCACACCTACGGCAACGAGGGCGGCGTACCGGTGCGGATGGTGATGGCGGTCTCCGTACCGCCGGTGCGCTGAAAGGGAGCCTCGCGCGGACTGTTACGGTGCCGCCATGCGCGCGCCCATCGGAGACTTCGACCACGCTGTTCCCGCCCCCGACGCCCTGGCCGAGCTGACCGCACCGGTCGCGGAGGCGGTACGGAACTGGCGGGGGAGCGTCCCCGCCGAGCAGATCCTGTACGTCGACACCGACCCGGACCTCGCGGACACCGCCGTGTTCGTCGAGCACTACGGCGCCGACCTGCCCGAGCTGAGCGCCAACTGCGTGGTGGTCGCGGGCAAGCGCGGCGGCGAGACCACACTCGCCGCCTGCCTGGTGCTGTCCCGGACCAAGGTCGACGTCAACGGCACGGTGCGCCGCCGACTGGGTGCCCGCAAGGCGTCGTTCGCCCCGATGGACCTGGCGACCGGCGAGACCGGGATGGAGTACGGCGGCATCACCCCGCTCGGACTCCCGGCCGCCTGGCCCGTACTGGTCGACTCGGCCGTGCTCGACCTGCCGTACGTCCTCGTCGGCAGCGGCCGCCGGCGCGGCAAGCTCCTGCTGCCGGGCAAGGCGTTCGCGGAGATCCCGGGCGCTGTCGTGATCGAGGGGCTCGGAATCTAGCCCAGGCGGGGGATCTCGATCGCCGGGCAGGCGTCCATCACCATGTCCAGCCCCGCCGCCCGCGTCCGCTCGTACGCCGCCTCGTCCACCACGCCGAGCTGGAACCACACCGCGCGGGCGCCCTTGGCCACCGCCTCGTCGGCGACGGCGCCCGCCAGCTCGCTGTTGACGAACACATCGACCACGTCCACGTCGAAGGGGATGTCGGCGAGGCTCGCGTACCCCTGCTCGCCGGCCACCGGCTCCGCCTTCGGGTGCACCGGCACCACCCGTTTGCCGTACCGGCGCAGCACCTCCGCCACCCCGTAGGCCGCCCGGGACCGGTTGTCGGACAGGCCGACCACCGCCCAGGTGTCGCCCAGGCCGGTCAGGATGGTGCGGACCGTCGCCTCGTCGCCGTACACGGCGGCCTCCTCCAAGCGCGGGAACTGTGCCGTGGGGACAACAGCGGCCGCCACGCGCCGATTCCCCCGACTGCCCCGCCACGCTGTCCGGAATCGGCACAAGACGCTGCGTCCGGCCGTCCGCGCGCCTACGCTCGCTGCGTGCTGCGCATCCTCGACGCCCGGACCGGAGAGCCCGTCCCCGCCACCCCCGCCCGCCGGGGTCTGACCCGAGTGGAGGTCCGCGCGGGCGGCCTCGACCTGACGGCGCTGCGGGTGCTGCTCACCGCCGACCTCCTCGTCCGCGCCCTGGAACTCGGCGGCACCCCCGTCTGGAGCATGCTCACCGCACCCCGCGAACAGGCCGAACTGGGCTCCGCGGCCGTCGCGTTGAGCATCCGCCCCTTCGAGGACAGCCGGGACGTGGCGTCCGGCCTGGGGGAGGCCCAGGTGGTGCACGTCCGCGCCGCGACCGAGCGGCCCCCCGAGGCCGGAGTGATGGTCGCCGTGGCCCCGGCCGGGTGGGACGGGCCCGGGGAGGACGTACAGCGGCTCCTCGATGACCCCGGCGCCCTGCGTCTGGCGCTGCTCTCCGTGCCGCGCGCCGAGCCCGCCCGGCTGGACGCCGGGGCGCTGGCGGAGGCCGCGCGGACGGCGGCCGACTGGCGGACCGGGGTGGCCCGGTGGGGGAACCGGCCCTCGCGCCCGGTGCCGGACGACGTGCGGGCCCGGCTGCGGGTGGCCTGGGAGGGCGACCTCGACCTGCCCGGCGTCCTGGCGGTGCTGCGGGACGTGGCGGACACCCCCGGCCTGCCGGACGGCGCCCGGTTCGAGACCTTCCTCTACGCCGACCGCCTGCTCGCCCTCGACCTCGCCGGGGAACTGGGCAACCCGGTCTGAGCCCGCTCAGCCGACGTGCACCCAGGGCCGCCGCTCCGGGTCCGGCTCGGCCCGGCGCAGCACCTCGCGGGTGACCGGTGCCGCCTCGCCGTTGCCGAAGACCAGGAACTGGACCAGATGGGCGACCGGGTTGCCCTCGGTCCAGTTGAAGTACACGTGCGGCACCTCGCCGGTGCGGTCGCGCAGGGCCAGCAGGACGGCCGCGATGGTGTTGGGCACCGTCGGCCCGTCCGCGCGCAGCCGCCGCACCCCGTGCTTCTCGTCGCCGTGGACCGTGATCTCGGCGGTGAAGTCGGAGGAGTCGCGCACGAACACCTCCAGGAACACCACCGAGGCGCCCTCGGGGAGCCGGGTGTGCTGACGCTGCTCGCGCTCCTTGGCCCGGTACTCGCGCCTGCTGTGCTCCTTCGGCTCGTTGGCGATGAGCTGGAGCGGGCCGTGCTCGGCGCCCTGGTCGATGATGTGCAGCGCGGCGTCGTCGAACACCACGTCGGTGGCGCGGAGTTCGAAGGCGCGGTGCACCCGTGAGCCGATCGAGGTCAGCAGGATCAGCACGATGAAGATGGACGCGATCTTGATGCCGTCCGGCCGCTCGATCACGTTGTCGACCAGGGTGTAGGCGAAGACGGCGGTGATCGTGCCGAAGCCGATGGTGGCCGCCCGGCGCCCGCGCCGGTGCACGGCGACCGTCGAGGCGAAGGCCGCCGACAGCATCAGCACCAGCACGCCGGTCGCGTACGCCCCGCTCTGCGCGTCCACGCTCGCGTGGAACCACAGGGTGATCAGCACCGCCGCCACCAGGAACACCAGCACCAGCGGCCGCACCGCCCGGGTCCACTCCGGGGCCATGCCGTAGCGGGGCAGATAGCGCGGGACCAGGTTGAGCAGCCCGGCCATGGCGGAGGCGCCCGCGAACCACAGGATGGTGATGGTCGACACGTCGTACACCGTGCCGAAGGCCTCGCCCAGGTACTGGTGGGCGAGGTAGGCGAGGGCGCGTCCGTTGGCCGGGCCACCGGTCCGGAAGTCCTTCTCGGGGATCAGGATCGTCGTCGCCAGGCTGGACAGCAGCAGCAGGCAGCACATGATCAGCGCGGCGGTGGTGAGCAGCTTGCGGGCCCCCCGGATACGGCCCGCCGGATTCGCGTACGTGTCCTGCGCGCCGCCCTTGATCTGGGGCATCACCGCCACGCCCGTCTCGAAGCCGGACATGCCGAGCGCCAGCTTGGGGAACACCAGCAGGGCCACGCCGACCATGGCGAGCGGGGAGGAGTGCTCCGACGTCATCAGGTGCGTCCAGTCCTCGATCCGCACCGGGTGGGTGAGGACCTCGTAGGCGCAGACGGCGAGCACCGCCACATTGAGGGTGAGGTAGGCGGCGACCAGCACCACCGCGATGCCGATGGCCTCCTGGAAGCCCTTCAGGAAGACAGCGCCGAGCAGCCCGATCAGGACCAGGGTGATCCAGACGTCGCCGCCCTCCGTCCAGTGCGGGGCGAACGGGTTCTCCAGCACGTGCGCTGCCGCGTCCGCCGAGGACAGCGTGATGGTGATCATGAAGTCGGTGGCGGCGAAGCCCAGCAGCACCAGCACCAGGATCTTCCCCGACCACCAGGACAGCAGCCGCTCCAGCATGGCGATGGAGCCCTCGCCGTGCGGGCTCTCGTGCGCGACCCTGCGGTACACCGGGAGCGCGCCCAGCAGGGTCAGCGCGATCAGCACCAGGGTCGCCAGCGGGGAGAGGGCGCCGGCCGCGAGGGCGGCGATGCCGGGCTGGTAGCCGAGCGTGGAGAAGTAGTCGACGCCGGTCAGGCACATCACCCGCCACCAGCGGTGGCCCTCGTGGTCCTCGCGCGGGGTGCGGTGCGGGCCCGGATGGCGTGCGCTCCGCTCGCTCAGCCCCTCCAGCAGCCAGCCACGGCAGCGGGCCCGCACGGAGTCGGGTGCGGGGGCGCCGGGGTCCGCCGGCCGCACGGGGACGCTGGTCATACGGGGCTGCCTCCTCACCCGCGGCCCACCGCGCGGGCCGCCTGATCGCTGAGCGCGTCTGCCCCGCATCCTCCCCCGCACACCGGCAGCGGCAGCACGCGGCGCTCCGCATAGGCTGGCGTGATGCAGGACGAGTACCGCACAGTGGCCCGCGCGGGTGTGCACGAGACCGAGATCAACCGCTCCCGCTTCCGGTGCGCGCTCGCCCCGGCCGCCACCGAGCAGGAGGCCCAGGAGTTCATCGCCGCCGTCCGCAAGGAGCACGCGGACGCCTCGCACAACTGCTGGGCGTACGTCATCGGCGCCGACGCCTCCACCCAGAAGGCCAGTGACGACGGCGAGCCCGGCGGCACCGCCGGCGTCCCCATGCTCCAGATGCTGCTGCGCCGCGACGTGCGGTACGTGGCCGCCGTCGTCACCCGGTACTACGGCGGGGTGAAGCTCGGCGCGGGCGGACTGATCCGGGCCTACGGCGGCTCGGTCGGCGAGGCGCTGGACGCCGTAGGCACCCGCACCCGGCGCCGCTACCGGCTGGCCACGGTGACCGTCGACCACCAGCGCGCGGGCAAGGTGCAGAACGATCTGCGCTCCACCGGCCGCGAGGTCCGCGACGTCCGCTACGGCGAGGCGGTCGCCCTCGACATCGCCCTCCCGGACGCCGACGTCGACACCTTCCGCGGCTGGCTCGCGGACGCCACGGCGGGGGCGGCCGGCTTCGAGCTGGGCGGGGAGGCGTACGGGGACGCGTGAACCGGGCCAATCAGGCATAGCGCCCAAATCCGAAGTGACCGGGGTGCGTTGTCCGACCCTGCCGTTAGTCTCGGGGGCCATGAGACTCCTGCACACCTCCGACTGGCATCTGGGCCGGGCCTTCCACCGGGTGAACATGCTCGGCGCCCAGGCCGGGTTCATCGGCCACCTCGTCGCCACCGTGCGCGAGCGGGCCGTGGACGCCGTCGTGGTGTCGGGAGACGTGTACGACCGCGCGGTGCCCCCGCTGGCCGCGGTCGAGCTGTTCGACGACGCCCTGCACCGGCTCGCCGAGCTGGGCGTGCCCACCGTGATGATCTCCGGCAACCACGACTCGGCCCGCCGCCTCGGTGTCGGCGCCGGACTCATCGACCGTGCGGGCATCCACCTGCGCACCGACCCGGCCGCCGTCGGCACCCCGGTCGTCCTCGCCGACGACCACGGCGACATCGCCTTCTACGGCCTGCCCTACCTCGAACCCGCCCTGGTCAGAGACGAGTTCGCGGTGCCGAAGGCCGGACACGAGGCCGTGCTGGGCGCCGCCATGGACCGCGTCCGCGCCGACCTCGCCGCCCGCGCACCCGGCACCCGCTCCGTCGTCCTCGCCCACGCCTTCGTCACCGGCGGCGAGGCCAGCGACAGCGAACGGGACATCACCGTCGGGGGAGTGGCCGCCGTACCCGCCGGGATCTTCGACGGCGTGGACTACGTCGCCCTCGGTCATCTGCACGGCTGCCAGACCCTCCGCGAGCGGGTCCGCTACTCCGGCTCCCCGCTCGCCTACTCCTTCTCCGAGGCCGACCACCGCAAGAGCATGTGGCTGGTCGACCTGGACGCCGGGGGCTCCGTCACCGCCGAGCGCCTCGACTGCCCGGTGCCGCGCGCGCTGGCCCGTGTCCGGGGCACGCTGGCGGAGCTGCTCGCGGACCCCGGGCTGAGCCGGCACGAGGACGCCTGGGTGGAGGCCACCCTCACCGACGCCGTCCGGCCCGCCGACCCCATGGCCCGGATCGCCGCCCGCTTCCCGCACACCCTCAGCCTCGTCTTCGCCCCCGACCGCGCCCCGGACGACCCGGCCGTGTCCTACGCCCGGCGCCTGGCGGGGCGCAGCGACCAGCAGATCGCCGAGGACTTCGTCGCCCATGTGCGCGGCGCCGCCCCCGACGAGCGGGAGACGGAGGTGCTGCGCGACGCCTTCGACGCCGCGCGGGCCGACGACGCGGTGCGGGAGGTCGCCCGATGAGGCTGCACCGGCTCGACATCACCGCCTTCGGCCCCTTCGGCGGCGCCCAGAGTGTCGACTTCGACGCCCTCTCCGCAGCCGGCCTCTTCCTGCTGCACGGCCCGACCGGAGCCGGGAAGACCTCCGTCCTGGACGCCGTCTGCTACGCCCTCTACGGCTCCGTCCCCGGCGCCCGGCAGAGCGGCCAGGGCACCCAGCTGCGCAGCGACCACGCCGAACCGGGCACCCGCACCGAGGTCCGGCTCGAACTCACCGTCGCCGGACGCCGCCTCGAGATCACCCGGCAGCCACCCTGGGAGCGCCCCAAGAAGGGCAACCGTCCGGGCACCACCGTCGACAAGGCCCAGACCTGGCTGCGCGAGCACGACGCCGTGCGCGGCACCTGGAAGGATCTCAGCCGCTCGCACAACGAGGTCGGCGAGGAGATCACCCAGCTCCTCGGGATGAGCCGCGAGCAGTTCTGCCAGGTCGTCCTGCTGCCCCAGGGCGACTTCGCCCGCTTCCTGCGCGCCGACGCCGAGGCGCGCGGCAAGCTGCTCGGCCGCCTCTTCGACACCCAGCGCTTCGCCGACGTGGAGAAGCGGCTCACCGAACGCAGGCGCGCCACCGAGGCACGGGTGCGCGAGGGCGACACCGCGCTGCTCGCCGACGCCCACCGCATGCAGCAGGCGGCCGGTGACGCCATGGAGCTGCCCGGCCTCGCGCCCGGCGACCCCGGGCTCGCCGTCGCCGTCCTCGCGGCGGCCGCCGTCGCCCGCAGCACCGCCCGCGAACGCCTCACCGTCGCCCACTGCGGGCTCACCGCCGCCGAGTCGGCCCACGCCCACGCCCAGCAGGAGCTGGCCGGCACCCGCGAACTGGCCAGGCTCCAGCACCGGTTCACCGAGGCCCAGGACCGCGCCGAGCGCCTCGCCGGGCGGGCAGGGGAGTACGAGGAGACGCGGGCCCGCATGGAGCGCGGCCGCAAGGCCGAGACCGTGGCACCCGCGCTGGAGCTGCGGGAGGACGCCGAGAAGGCGCACCGGCGGGCCGCCCTGGCCGAGGAGCACGCCCGGCGGGCGCTCCCCGGGGACCAGGGCGATTCCGGCGCCCCCGGCCTCGCGGCGGCCGCCCGGCGCGCCGCCGAGGAACTGGGCTCCCTCGCCTCCGCCCGCCGCGCCGAACACCGGCTCACCGAACTGCTCGCCGAGCGCGACGGACTGGACCGGGAGGAGCGTGCGGACGAGCACACCCTGCGCGAGGCGGACGCCTGGCTCGACGGCTGGGAGCCCGCCCGCGCGGCGCTCCAGACCCGGATCGACGCCGCCCAGGAGGCCGCTTCCCGCGCCGAGGCCCTGGCCGTCCGGCGTGACCCGGCCCGGCGGCGGCTCGACGCGGCCCGCCGCCGCGACCAGCTGACCTCGGACGTCGCGGACGCCGAACGCCAGGCGCTGGACTCCGGACAACGCGCTCAGCGACTGCGCGGAGACTGGCTCGACCTCAGGGAACAGCGCCTGACCGGCATCGCCGCCGAGCTGGCCGCCCACCTCACAGACGGCGCCCCCTGCGCGGTCTGCGGAGCCACCGAGCACCCCGCCCCGGCCCGCAAGGACGCCGGACACGTGGACCGGGAGGCCGAGCAGCGCGCCTTCGACCAGCAGCAGGAGGCCGAGCGGGAGCACGGCGAGCACAGGCGGCGCGGCACGGAGCTGCAAGCCGAACTGAAAGCGGTCACCGCCGAAGCGGGGGACACCCCCGCCGACCGCGTCACCGCCGAAGTAACCGAGCTGGAGCGGGAGTTCGCGCAGGCTCGCCGGGAAGCCTCCGCCCTGCACACGGCGAACGTCGAGCTGCGGCAGGCCGAGGAGGAGCGTGAGCGGCGGCTCGAGGCCCGCCACCAGTCCGCCGTACGGGCCGCCGCGCGGCTCACCCGGCGCGACACCCTCGACCGCGAACAGAGCACGCTCGAAGCCGAGTTGACCCGGGCGCGCGGAGCCGCCGCGAGCGTCGCCGCCCGCGCCGCCCAGCTGGAGCGGCTCGCGGCCGTGCTCACCGAGGCCGCCGACACCGCCCGCAGGGCCGAAGAGGCCGCCGTACGCCTGAAGGAGGCCGACGCCCGGCTGGCCGACGCCGCCTACCGCGCGGGCTTCGACACGCCGAGCGCGGCCGCCGCCGCCCTGCTGGACTCCGCCACCCACCGAGCGCTCCAACACCGCCTGGACGAAGGGCAGTCGGAGGAGGCGGCCGTACGCGCGGTGCTCGCCGAGGCCGAGACGGTGGCGGCCTCCCGGCAGGCTCCCGCCGACCTCGCCGCCGCCGGGGAGCGCGCCGCCGGGGCCGAGCGCCGGCTGCGGGCAGCCGACTCCGCCCGTGACGAGGCCGGCCGCCGCACCAGCGAGCTGGACCGCCTCTCCGCCCGCGCCGAGGACGGCGCCCGGCGCCTCGCCCCGCTGCGTGAGGAGTACGACCGGGTCGCCCGGCTCGCCGCCCTCGCCGCCGGCACCAGCGCGGACAACGAACGCCGGATGCGCCTGGAGTCCTACGTCCTCGCCGCCCGCCTGGAACAGGTGGCCGCCGCCGCGACCGCGCGCCTGAGGCTGATGTCCGCCGGGCGCTACACCCTCGTCCACTCCGACGACCGCAGCGGACGCGGCCGCAGCGGACTCGGGCTGCATGTCGTGGACGCGTGGACCGGCCGGGAGCGGGACACCGCGACCCTGTCCGGCGGCGAGACCTTCTTCGCCTCGCTCGCCCTCGCCCTCGGCCTCGCCGACGTGGTCACCGACGAGGCGGGCGGCGTCCGGCTCGACACCCTCTTCATCGACGAGGGCTTCGGCAGCCTGGACGACCAGACGCTGGACGAGGTTCTCGACGTGCTGGACTCGCTGCGCGAACGGGACCGCAGTGTGGGCATCGTCAGCCATGTCGGTGACCTGCGCCGCCGCGTCCACGCCCAGCTGGAGGTCGTCAAGGACCGCACCGGGTCGTCGCTGCGGCGGCGCGGGATCTGAGAGGTCAGGCCAGAACGCCGTCGATGGCCAGCGGCAGATGGCGCGGCCCGCGCAGCACCGCGTTCGGCCGGTACGGCGGCGGGTCCGCCACCAGGCGGGGGTTGTCCAGCCGCCGGACCAGCTCGGCCAGCGCGATCTGCGCCTCCAGCCGGGCCAGCGGCGCCCCGA
This sequence comes from Streptomyces sp. NPDC058459, assembly GCF_042721685.1. Taxonomy (NCBI): domain Bacteria; kingdom Bacillati; phylum Actinomycetota; class Actinomycetes; order Kitasatosporales; family Streptomycetaceae; genus Streptomyces; species Streptomyces sp. NPDC058459. The sequence continues at coordinate 37,645 of NZ_JBHXLV010000036.1, forward strand.
AGCAGCTGTGGATGCCGCTGCCGAAGCCGAGGTGTTCGAGGTCGTCCCGGTCGGGGTCGAAGCGCTCCGGGTCCTTGAAGCGCTCCGGGTCCCGGTTGCCCGCGGCCAGCATCAGCCAGATCCGGGAGCCCTTGGGGATCGTCACCCCGCGCACCTCGATGTCCGTGATGCAGGTGCGCTGCGGCACGAGCTGCACCGGGGGCTCGTAACGCAGCAGCTCCTCCACGATGTTGACCGCCAGCTCCGGGTCCTCGCGCAGCCGCTGGAGGTACTCGGGGTGGCGCAGCAGGGTGAGCATCCCGTTGGTGATCAGGTTGACGGTGGTCTCATGACCGGCGATCAGCAGCAGCACCGCCGTGCTGAGCACCTCCATCATGGTCATGGCCCCGTCCGGCCCCTTACCGGCGGCCAGGGCGGACAGCATGTCGCCGCGCGGGTCCTTGGTGCGCTCCTCCATCAGCCCGGCCAGATACATGCCGAGCTGGGTCCGCGCCTCCTGCGCCGTCTTGAGGAACTCCGGGTCGCCGCCCTGCCGGGTCTGCGGGTCCAGGCTCGCCACGATCGGGTCGACCCAGGACCGGAACCGGGGCTCGTCCTCGCGGGGCACCCCGAGCAGCCGGCAGATCACCGTCACCGGGAAGGGGTAGGCGAACTGGTCCACGAGGTCGATCTCGGTCCCGCCCGCGAGCCCGTCGATCAGTTCGGCGACGATCCCGCGCAGCTCGCCCCGCATGTCGTCGACCCGGCGCGGCTCGTGCGGCGGCCCGAACGCGCTGTTGGCGATGCGCCGCAGCCGGTCGTGCTCCGGCGGGTCCAGCCGGATGAACGACGGCGGCAGCCCGGTGTTCTCCGCCTGGTTCAGCTCGTCGGCGCCCGCCGCCGCCAGATTGGTCGCGTCCGAGCTGATCCGGGGGTCGTGCAGCAGGCTCTCGATGTCCCAGTACGAGGAGATGACGTACGGGTCGCCGTCCCCCTCGTGCAGCACCGGGGTGCGGCGCAGCTCGGCGTAGAGCGGGTAGGGGTCGGCACGGTTGGCGAAGTCGGTGATCCGGGCCACCAGCGAGGGTTGCGTCATCACAGGTCCTTGGAGCGTCGTGGGCGGCGGTGCCGGACGGCGGTCAGTGGTGGGCGGGGGTGAACACCAGCCGGCGGTCGGCAGGTGAGTAGCCGCTGAGGGTCACGGTCGGGCCGTGGGTCGGCAGGGACGGGTCGGGGAAGTCCGCCGGGACCGGCTGCCGCCCCTCCGGACGGCGGTCCATCGTGGGGTAGTCCACCGGGAACGGCGCGCCCTCCTCGATCTGCCGCCGGCAGTACTCCAGCCAGCGGGCGTTGTCGAAGGTCACGGCGGCCACGATCCTGCCCTTGTGCCCGTACACCCCGACGAACCGGCGCTCGGCCGTGGACCCCTGGATGATCATCAGCTCGTCGCCCATGGGCGGCACGCCCACCGACTTGATGTTCACCCCGAACTGCGAGGACCAGAAGGCGGGCATCCACATGTGCGGGCGCCGGTCGGAGGCGGGGCAGATCATGTTGTGCGCGGCCGTCTCCCCCTGCGCGACCGCGTTGCCCCAGTGCTCCAGCGACAGGAACTGGTAGCCGAACAGCGCGTGCGGGGAGCGGGCCACGTCACCGGCGACGAACACGTCGTCCGTGACGATCCCCCGGAAGTCGAACGCCCGGCAGCCCGCGTCGCTGGCGATGCCGCGCGGCCCGGCACCGAGCCCCGAGCCGCTCAGCCACTCGGTGTTGCGCTGCGACCCCAGCGAGACCACCACGACATCCGCCTCGACCACGCTCTCGTCGGACAGGTGCACCGCGCGCACCCTGCCCCTCGGATCGCTCTCCAGCGCGGTGACGGTGACGTGGGTGCGCAGGTCGACGCCGTTCTCCAGCTGGAGGTCGGCGGCGACCGCCCCGATCACCCCGCCGAGCGCACCCACCAGCGGGGCCCCCGCGCGCTCCGCGACCGTGACCTCCAGGCCCATCTCCCGGCAGGCGGAGGCCACTTCGGACCCGGCGAACCCGGCGCCGATCACCACGACCCGCTTCGCCCCGGCCCGCAGCCGCTCGGTGAGGGCGGTCGCGTCGTCACGCGTACGGAGCACGAAGACGCCGTCCAGTCCGGCCTCCTCCGCCACCGGCCAGGGCCGCGCCCTGACCCCGGTGGCGATCAGCAGCCGGTCGTACTCCACCTCCTCCCCGTCGGCGAGCAGCACCCGCTTGCCGGTCAGGTCCAGCCCGGCCGCCGGCACACCGAGCCGCCACTCGGCGTCCAGGTCCCGGCGCCGGGGCAGCTCGGTGTGCTCCGGCGACGCCTTGCCCAGCAGCACCGACTTGGACAGCGGCGGCCGGTCGTACGGCTCGTACGGTTCGTCACCGATCAGGGTGAGGGTGCCGGTGAAGCCCTCCTCGCGGAGCGTCTCGGCGGCCCGCAGCCCGGCCAGCGAGGCGCCGACGATGACGATCCGGCCCTCCCGGCGGAGCTGCTCCATGCGGTCAGCGGCCATCGCGCGGCTCCCGGGTGGCACCGGAGAGAACCTGCTCACGTTCGGCGGGCGCGCCCTGGTGCACACCCTCCACCGTGATCGCCTGCACCGGGCAGGCCGCGGCCGCCCTGGCGACCGCGTCGCGCTCCTCGTCGGCGGCGAGCGGGTCGTAGAGCAACGCCTCCTCGCCGTGCATGGTGAAGACATCGGGAGCGAGGAACGCACACTGGGCGTATCCCTGGCACTTGTTGAGATCCACGACGATCCGCATGGACGCTCCGCTCTTTCCGGTGGCCTGGTCCGGTGGTCCCCCGACCGCAAGCATCAGCGCGCCGGGGCAGGAGGCGCGCGCCGGGGCCCGCCGATCGGGTGAGCCGGTCAGGTCGGCGTCACCCGCCGCCGGCGCCCGCCGGCCAGCAGGATGTGCACGCTCAGCAACAGCGACCAGGCGGGGAAGACCAGCTCCACCCAGGGCACGTGGGACGAGACGAAGAGCAGCAGCAGCGCGGTCACCGCGCCCACCACCGTCAGCCAGTGCGGCAGCACGCCCATCCGCTTGCCGATCACCGACATCGACGACACGAAGACCGCCGCCATCCGCATCGCGTAGTCCGTCAGCAGCGTGTACGCGAAATGACGGCCGAAGTCCCAGGTGGTGAGCGAGGGGGCGGTACCGGCCGGGTGGGCCACGGCCAGCACCGCCGAGGCGGCGGCGGCCGCGCCGAACAGCGTCGCGGTGAAGACCAGCCCGCTGCCCAGCAGCACGGTCGCCAGGAACCGGTCCTCCACATCGCCCACATGGGCGCGCACCGCGCCCAGGAACCACAGGAAGAAGATGCCGGCGAACGGGATCAGCCTCAGCGCCGTA